>JAIENH010000556.1 GCA_019751475.1 Cyclobacteriaceae bacterium | reverse complement strand
GAAAAGTTTAAAACATTCTACACTATTCAAACGGCTTGAAAGCCATCACACGTTCATTGCCCTTTTTCAAAATCAAACCGGGTGGAGCTACCAAAAACGTGAGACCCTTTCCCGAAAGGGTTGAAAAAAATTCTTCTTCAATCTTGAGACCAGAGCACGCCATCTTAGTAGCACCCAGCGCACCGATAGTAATTTCATTTTCCTTCACGTCCATGGTGCCAAAAAAAGAATTACAGCCACCCATGCCAAGCACCTTGCTCTCCGTAGTATTAAATTCAATCCGCGGAGCGCCTTTCGGCAATCCTTCTGATGAAATAATTTTTCCATTCATTTCCGTCAGCTCCCAGGTATTGTGAAGGCGATAATCTGGAAGATATTTTCCACAGCCTTCGAACAATACAAAATCTTCCTCTCCCTTGTACTTCACCTCCATGCGGACTTCGTAGGTAAATTTTTCACCCGACATATTGTCCATACATGCTTTCTTCATCAGTGTTACCTTTAAGCTTCCTTTTTCCGTCTCGGCAAAGTAACTGATAGCCTGCGAGTCGGGCATGGTGGATTCTTTTACAGCCGCTGTGCGAATGCCTTGATCACCAGCAGTTGTCTTGAAATCCATGAATGACTGCAAATCAATGTCAAGCGACCAGCCCGGTTCGTTGCCATACGCTACAAAGTCAATTCCTGCTTCCTGCTTGTCGATGTATTTATTTGGACTCACTTCTACCGCCTCCGTCACAGGATTGGTGCCTTCACCTTTAGGGGATGACTGCGTGGCCTCGCGCGGAGGTGCGCAGCAAAATAAAAGCGAAGACAAAAAAATCGATGTGTGGGCCTTCATAACTGACATCTAAAATAGACAAAACCACAAACTGCCGCAATGATTTATGTCATGGCGCCTTGGAGGGTCGTCATTCCATCACAAAAATACGTGCATCCGGCAGGTGCAGATTGAAATACCCCAAGCCGCCCTTTACGTTGCTGTTAAAATTTAGTGGCTCCGAAGCAAAAGCACTGAAATTATAGCGCCTGTCGTTACGGAGCTTCAGAAATCCATAGTACTCTTCACTGATATTAGACAGAAACACGGCTACCGTATCTCCTTTCGAAAATTTCCGAAACAAAACTTTAAACTCATCTTCAATCACTCTGCCATCATAAATACTATCGCGTACGAGGCGAGTAAAGACCCGAGGATTCAGGTAGGCTGTAATTTGATTCTTTTGTGAGTAGCGCTGCACATTGATCATATACCAGTTGGGGCCAACAGGGTCTTGCAAACTGTAGTTCACCTGCGCCAACGAATCAAAACCGGTGCCGTATAGTTTTGCCTGCACCGATCGAAATGGTACCCGCTGCCGAAGCTGCGTAACGGCTGACACTTCGCCCAACTCAACTGTTTTCACAATGAGTGTATAATCACGGCCAGGTTGCAGGTCTAAGTTGATATTTCCATAAAGGCCGGTGCCGAGATTAGGCAAGGAGTCCACACGATTATCATGTTGCAACCAAACGCGCGCATCAGCTAACGCTATCTGGCTGATCAGCTCTTGCGGGTCCGAGCCACGACCGGCCTCCAGTGCGCTGATGCTCTTGGTGATCAGCACCACCAGCGCACCACCTGGCACCAACTGGGAGGACACCACAATTTTTGGTTTCAACTGTGCAATGTCATCTACCCGCAGCGGATCAGGAATGCAACTACTGAGTACGACAGCCACTACCACCCATCCTATGTTTAAAAGTTTTTTCATCGCATTAGAATTTGAATCCATAACTTATAAAGGGCAACAATCCGAAAAGACCCGGCTGCTCATAGCGAAAGGAGCCGTCACCGTTTGGCACGATGACCACCCCGACCGGGGCAGCCCGGTTGTACACATTATATACTCCCGCAAACCACTCGCCTTGAAAGGTTCGCTCCGGCCGTGACCGGAATTTTATTCCAACATCAAGTCGATGTGTGTCAGCCAGCTTTACCGAATTGATAGGTGCGTACACGGGTATCAAATCGACACCCACCAGCGTGGGCGATGGCACTACATACTGACCGACAATGGGCGTAAACCGGGAGCCGGAAATAAATTCAAATACTGTGGATACAGCCCAGCGCTTTGCAAATTGATAATTCATCACTACGGCCGCATTGTGCCTGCGATCGTATCGCGCTAAAAACCGTTGGCCTCCGTTGACCAAATCAAATTGGCGCTCGGCTTTCGACCAGGTGTAGCTGATCCAACCCGTAAGCTTGCCTGTTTCTTTTTTTATCAGCACTTCCAATCCGTAGGCGCGGCCCTTGCCCTGCACTAATTGATCTTCAAAATTTGTATTCAGCAGTAAGCTGGCGCCTTCTTTATAGCCAATGAGGTCGTGCATCCATTTGTAGTAACCTTCGATACTCACGTACAAAGACTGACGCGGTAACGTACGCTGCACAGCGAGCGCAACCTGATCGGCCGTTTGTGGACGCACGCGACCCGTAACCGGATACCAGATGTCAGTAGGAAAAGCCACCGCAGCGCTCGACACCCGGTGCAGATATTGTGCCATGCGTGAATAACTTAACTTCAGTGCGGTGACAGAGTCGAGTGACCAGCGCAGAGCCGCGCGCGGTTCGAGATTTGGGTAAAATGTCTTGCCAACATAAGCAGATGACACACGCATGCCCGCACTATATCTGCCTTGCTTTGCAAATTTGCCATCGGCTTGTACGAAAATATTTGTTTCGATAGCTGTCTGGGGTTGTGTAGCGCCAGTCTTGAGTAATTCTGAAATCTCTCCAGCCGTAGTGATGCGATTGGGTGCTACCTGGTGGCGCACCATTTCGATACCAGTGGTGAATGAAACGTTTTTGGTTAACGAATCTGTTGATAGCGTCCACTTGCCACCAATATCTTCGATGCTTGAAGCTACCAAGAGGCGATTATCCTGAAAGGTGTTGCGGATGTTGTAATTAAACAGCGTACGGTAGAAGTACAATGTGGAATTGACCATTTTGTAATTCCTGTCCCAACGGAGAGTTTGAGTCGAGTTGCCGAGCGTAAAGTCTGCGTTGAAATTACGGTTGCGCAGTGAGGGTCTTACATTCGAAAAATTCAGCACATCGTTGCCTTGATAAAAAGTTATTTCTAACCGACTGTCCGCCCTCGGCCGGTACAACAATTTTCCATTGAAGTCATAAAAGAAATACGGTAACTCTTGCCCCACAGCCTTTACCACTTGGTCAACATACGTCCTGCGGCCTGCCACCCAAACCGAAAGTTTATCTTTCACCAGTGGTTGTTCAATCATCAGTCGCGTAGCCAGCAATCCGATGTTTCCTTTCACATGCGTTTTGTTAGGGAAGCCCGCCTTCGAACTTACATCCAGGATGGAAGACAGCCGCCCGCCATACTGAGCTGGAAACGCCCCGTTGATGGATTCAACTTTATCAAGAATATCCGGATTGAAAACCGACAAGAAACCAAACAGGTGACCGGTGTTATAAACGGGTGCGCCATCAAGCAACACTAAATTCTGGTCGGCCGCACCTCCACGCACAAACAGATCGGTGGTGCCATCGGCTCCTTTGGATACGCCTGGCAATAACTGAATGGTCTTGATAAGATCAGCCTCGCCACCGAGCACCGGTATCGAACTGATTTCTTTTCCGCTGAGCACATTGGTGCTCATGCGGGTAGTTTCAAATTGATCGGACTGCAGGGTGCGTTCGGCTGTCACCACCACTTCGTCCAGTTGTTCAAATTTGCTTTTGAGGATAAGTGTGATGGAGGTATCACCTTTGATAATAAGCGTGCACTCAAGTTTTTTATAGCCGGTGTAAGAAACCTCCAGCCGCACTTCACCGCGCGGCACCGACACTGAAAAGCGCCCGAGTGCCCCGGACGTCACAAATTTTTTCTTTTGGCCAATTACCTGGATGTGAGCCGATGAAAGCGAAAAGCCTGTGGAATCCGTGACGGAGCCGCTCAACTGAACATTTTGCGCTACCGAGATAAACGGTAGAAAAATTATCATCCACAACAGCCGTCCCATACCGCTTTCCCCTTCTTAAATTAATGCGTGGGTATTACAGGATTCGAACCTGTGACCCCTACCCTGTCAAGGTAGTGCTCTAAACCAGCTGAGCTAAATACCCTTAAGCGAACTCCTTGCGAAAGTACACAAAATCAAAAGCCAAATGCTCCGCATATCACAAAAATGAGATCAACAATTTACTTTTTGTACCTTCGATTCTATGCAAAAAAACATCTTGACTTCTCTCGCGGCCTTGCTGCTGATTACCGGCTGCCAAAAACAAGCGGCTGAAGTACTCCCTATGTTTAAACTCATCCCTACGGATAAGTTTGTTTTCAATTCCTTCGTGGATTGCAACATGGCCGAAGCGTGGATAGGCGACACGTTGCGAATTTTTCCAGGCAAATACGGTGAGGACCCCGTGTGGGGCGATTCGCGTGAGCTAAAGTATGCCGATGGCACCGATGCTGAAGAAGTGTTTCTCACACCCCATGAAAAATTCAAGACTCCCATCTTGCCTATCAATGCGCCACCCGGTACCCCCGGCCTGCACGGTGCTGTGTGGTTTGAATCCATGTATCAGGATAAAAATGATGCAACAGGAAAAACGCTGTTTGGCATTTACCACAACGAAAACTATCCACAGACATTGCCTTTCGATTCCGTTACTGGCATTGGTTATAAGAATGATCATTGGCCGCAAGGTCTGCGTGGTCCGGAGTCAGCAGCGGCTGTGTGCCGGATCGGCATTATGAAATCTACAGATGGTGGCAAAAGCTGGAATAACCGGGGCATCTTCATCGAAGACCTGATGCCACGCATGATTCTAAAACCGCACAACATCTCCAACACGTTTGCCGGAGGCGTGGGCGACCCTTCGGCCGTTGCCAATGGCGACTACCTGTATCTTTTTTATGGTGAATACAGTTACCCGGAGAATTTTAATACCGATACCTTCAATCCTGAAACGGAAGCCAGCGGTCAATGTATCAGCGTAGCGCGAATCAAGCTCTCTGATCTCGACCAGCCGGAGGGCAAGGCCAGGCGGTGGGATGGAAAATCATTTTCTGCTCAACATACAGCTGCCGGTGTGGCTATTCCATCATTGCAAATTTCAACAGCCGATGGTGGAGGGCCTGCCTCCAACAGAGGTCAGTACCATTGGGGGCCTTCGGTGAGTTGGAATTACTATTTGAACTGCTGGGTGATGCTGATGGGCAAAGTGGAAGACTACAGTTGGCGAGGCAGCAGCATTTATATTTCGTTTAACCGGAATAAAGACCTGGGCGAAGGCGATCACGCTATTCAATGGAGCAAGCCACAGTTGTTACTCACCAAACCGGGGCGCGTACTCTGGTACCCGGCTCTGCAACCGATGAACACGGAAGAAGACATTAAAAACAAAAATACCTGCCTGCAATTAGGCCAGCGTGCACGGCTGTTTGTAAAAGATAGCGAAGCAAACGAGTATAGTTCGGAGTATGTAATTGAGTTTGAGAAAAAGTAGGCTTCTTACTGAATGCTAAACGGAAGTGACACTTCCATCTTCTCCCAGTACATCACCAACTCGCCTGCCGTGTCAGAGTCAATCTCGATCACGTAGCGAAGGCGTTCCTGGTTTTTTTCTTCTGTTTCGGGTATAACCGTAATTCGAAGCACGTCTTGCTTTGCATCATATTGGTCAGTGAGGTGTTGCCGCCAGTTTTTGTTGAGAATGAGTGTCCAATCCTTTTTACCCGGTATGGTGAAGAACGCATACTTGCCTGCGGGCACTATATTGCCACCAATCATCAAATCATGATTGAACTCCACACTCGTGGCGGTATGTGCTCCCGTGACCCATACTTTATCAAAGGGCACCAATCCGCCCCAAATGATGCGACCGCGAACGGCCGGTGAGTAATAGGAAATTTTTATTTCCGTGTCTCCCAACTTTGCCACGGCCTCTGCTTTGATGCTTCCCTTCAATGAATCGGGCTCGGCTTGCTCCATGATAATAGCCGCTGGTTGTTTCGCAGGCTCAACAGTCCGCGAAGAGTCACCGGCTTGTTCTTGTTCAGAAGGTTTCTTTGAGGTGCACGCCAGCAATAGGCTCATGGCCAGCAGCGAAAGTGCAATCCCTGTTTTCATAGCGCTTGACATCCGCCAAAAGTAAACTAAAAAATATGGCCTACGCCTGAAACCCGATTTTCTTATGGCTGCCATCACAGTAGGGCTTGTTTTGCGATGCCCCGCAGCGGCAAAATGCCGTCACGTTGTTTTTCTTCGTGAGCACTCCGTGAGAGTCTTTTACGGTCACGTTGCCATATACCAGCAGCGGCCCGTTGGGTGAGGTCTCCACGATGGTCTCGGCCTCTACCTGTACATTTTCTTTTTTCTCATCGGCATTCATATAGTAGCTGAGCGCTCCCGAAGGGCATTTTTTAATTTGTTCGATGATCTTATCGGTAGTGGATTTTTCGGGTGTGATCCACGGCAGCTCTTTTGGATGAAACACGTCTTCCAGTCCGTTAAAACAAATAGCCGAGTGGATACACAAGGAAGGCTTCCATACAATGGTGACCTCTCCGTTGGAATATTTTTTTGTGATGTCCTTCATAAGGATCGAGTGTTAGGTTGTAGGCGTTCGTGGTAGAATAGAAAATTCAAAATCCAAAACTCAAAATTCAAGATTTAAAATCTTAAATCAACTTTGTGTCAATTTCAATCGGGTTGGTAAGAGTTTTGTGTACAGGGCAGGCGTTGGCAATTTGCAAAAGCCGCTTGCGCTGCTCTTCCGTCAGATTTCCTTCCAGGTAAATATGGCGAATGAACAATGTCTTATTGGGCTGGCGCTCGGAATCCACTTCCACCCGCACTTTTTCCAGTGGCCACTGCTTGCGGTTGGCATACATGCGCACGGTGATAGCGGTGCACGAAGCCAATGACAATTGCAAAAACTGTCCAGGTGGCGGCCCGGTGTTCTTACCACCTACATCGGCCGGCTCATCAGCCAACAGCAAATGCCCCGAGGCAATTAACTCCGTTTTGTAAAGTTCCTTACCGATCGTAGCACTTACCATCGCCATCAGAATGTGTTGTTCATCACAAACTCGCGCTGCACATGCCGTTGCCGCGGGGCGAGCTCGCGTTGTTTCAGGTTTTCCGGCAAGGCTTCCGGGTCGCCCCAGTAGCCGATCGCCATGATCACGCCCAACTCATAGTGGTCAGGTATATTAAGATTGACAATGAGCTTCTCATGATTGTAGCCACCCATTTGATGAATGTTTAAATCGAGGGCCGTGGCTTGCAACGTAAGAAATGCATTGGCGCTGCCCAGGTCGTACCGTGCAGAGCCGTTGGGTTTTCCGTTGACTGAAAAATATTTGCGTGCCAGGCTCACCACCAGCAACGGAGCCTCTTTGGCCCACACTTTATTGCTGTCGTTCAGTGCATCAAAAAGTTTGTTCCACAGTTCCGGCTGATCTTTCGTTGCATAGAGATATGTCCAGGGTTGGTCATTCATACTGGAAGGCGCCCAACGTGCCGCCTCGAAGAGCGATTTGATTTTCTCAGGCTCCACGGCCCTGCTGGAATAGGCGCGCTTACTCTTGCGATACTTAATTACGTCCAGTACGTCTGATTCAAATTCACTCGATGTCTCCATAGTCAATGTTTGCATATTCACCTCTGTTAAGTTACAACAGAAATAACATCAAACCAGATGGGAAGTTCACTTGGAGAATTTAGGAATGGCCCAAATAGCTAAAAACCCTGAAATGGCATGCATCGGCCCTGCCAGGATAGGAAACGTGCTATCGAGCACGGTGCCATCGGGCAATTGCGGAGTGGTGAACACCGGGAAGAAACTCAGCAACGTGAACACCACACAAACAGCCAACCAGATGGTTTTACCTTTCGGTGAATACTTCATCAGCGCAAAGAAAATGATCGAGCCGATGATGAGCGGGAAAATAGACGACATTGTAACGGGCACTACAAAGCCCGGTGGAATGATAGCTCCCAACGCATTAGCGATGAGACTCCAGATGTTGTTGGCTCCGGCCGCAATTACACCGGCAATAGCGCCTCCTTTCAAGGCTTGTACAAAAGTTGGTTTTTGTGTTTCCATAGTTCATTTGGTTTTGGTTTATAATAAAAGTTGGCAGTAGGCAAAAATCAGTAGGCAATTATTTTGGCTACTGCATTTGGCTACTCAATGTTCAATCAATATCCCCATCTTGCCTTTCTGATAATCGCGCATCGCTTCCATGATTTGTGTTTGAGTGTTCATAACAAATGGCCCGTACGACACTACTTCTTCATTCAGCGGCTCGCCTGTCAAAAATAGTACACGGGTATCTTCCAGTGCTTCCAGCGAAATGCCCTCGCCATCGTTTTTAAAATGCACTAGATGCAGACCTTCTACAAGACCAAAGCCTCCGACTGTCAACTTTCCATCCAACAGATAGACGAGCGCATTATGCGTTTGCCGAATCGGTATGGAAATCTTTCCGCCTTTCGTGAACCGCACTGTAGCCGCATTGACAACAGCCTACGAAG
>JAIENH010000221.1 GCA_019751475.1 Cyclobacteriaceae bacterium | reverse complement strand
ATTTTGTTTAATCTTATTTCCAATGCTTCGAAATATTCTGATACCGGAAGATCAATTTATTTGATTGCCTTGATTGCGACAGATTTTGTGAGGCTCGAAGTGCGGGATGAAGGTATTGGTATTCCGCAATCGGAAGTAAAACATATTTTCGACCGTTTCTTCCGCGCTACCAATGCAGCTAATTTGCAAGGTACTGGCCTGGGATTGAATATTGTGAGGCGTTACGTAGATTTACTAAAAGGCAATATTCATTTTACTAGCGAAGAGGGAAAAGGAACCTCATTTATAGTAACACTACCACTTATGCTATGAAGAAGATTCTTTTAATTGAAGACAATACTGAGGTGCGCGAAAACACCGCAGAGATTCTTTCACTAGCCAATTATGAAGTGACCACTGCCAAGAATGGCAGGGAAGGTGCTGAATTAGCGCAAAGACTTTTGCCCGACTTGGTAGTTTGCGATATCATGATGCCGGAGTTGGATGGTTACGGGGTGCTTCACATCCTGAGCAAAAAACCTGAGACTGCGCGCATACCATTTATCTTTCTCACGGCCAAAGCAGAGAAGGCCGATATGCGCAAGGGTATGTCGCTGGGTGCTGATGACTACTTGACTAAGCCTTTTGATGATACCGATTTACTCAACGCTATTGAAGTAAGGTTGCGAAAAAATGAGATGCGGTTGCACAATTACGAAGCTACTGAAGATGGACTCAATAAGTTCATTCAAGACGCGCGGCAGATTTTGAATCTAAAAAATCTATGCGAGGGCAATAAGGTAAAATCGTTTAAAAAGAGATCTGAAATATTTTCGGAAGGTGATACACCTTCATATGTATATTTTGTTAAGTCGGGAAACGTTAAAACATATAAGTCCCACCCGGATGGAAAGGAGTTTATAACCAACCTCTACAAAGGGAATGACTTCTTTGGGTATGAGCCAGTGTTGGAGAATGCCAACTTTACCGATTCGGCCATCGCACTGGAAGACTCCGATTTAGTGATGATACCCAAAAATGATTTTATTACCCTTCTCCACAACCAACAGGACGTCTCAATCAGTTTTATCTCATTGCTATGCAAAAAGGTTTCTGAGAAGGAGGCCCAGCTATTGCACCTCGCCTACAATTCCGTTCGGCAGCGTACGGCAGATGCATTACTAAAAATGTGGCAACTAAAAAGTGGAACGGAACCACTCAGTCTACTTCGGGATGACTTAGCTAAAATGGTTGGCACAGCTCCTGAGTCGGTCATTCGAGTGTTGTCTGATTTTCGTGATGAAGGGTTGATTGAAATGGATGGAACAAAAATCAAATTAATGTCATCCAATAAACTCCAACAAGTGGTAAGATGGAATGTGGCGAGGAAGTAGTATGCCTATATTGGTAATTAGCAAATAATAGTTGTCAATTACCAACATGAAACAACTTATCTCACGCACCGTCTGGACACTTTCCCTGGTAAGTCTATTCACTGATATATCCAGTGAAATGCTATACCCGGTAATGCCTGCATTTTTAAAAAGCATAGGATTCTCTGTTATTCTCATTGGTTTACTTGAAGGCTTGGCAGAAGCAACTGCTGGCCTGAGTAAGGGATATTTTGGAGAACTGTCTGATAGGCAGAGAAGACGCTTACCTTTCGTACAGCTTGGGTATACCCTGAGCGCCATTTCAAAACCGCTGATGGCTGTCACTGTTTTTCTGCTGTGGATTTTCATTGCACGTACGCTGGATCGTTTCGGCAAGGGCATTCGCACAGGCGCACGCGATGCCATCTTATCGGCCGAGGCCACCGCTACTACAAAGGCGCGAGTGTTTGGTTTTCATCGCGCGCTTGACACGACCGGGGCGTTTTTAGGTCCCACAGTGGCATTGCTATTTCTTTATTTTTATCCGGGCCATTACCAAACTTTGTTTCTACTGGCCTTCGTGCCGGGCATTACATCGGCATTGCTCACCCTATTATTGAAAGAGCCAACACGTAGTTCGGCACTATCTATCGAAGAAAACAAAAGCTCAGTCCCTTTCTTTTCGTTCCTTCGCTATTGGCGTGTGGCGCCTTCGTCATACCGAAAAGTAGCAGGCGGGCTTCTGGTCTTTACACTCATCAATAGCTCAGATGTTTTTCTTTTGTTGAAAGCAAAAGAGGTTGGACTTACTGACCTTCAGGTGATTGGCGTCTACATTTTTTACAACCTGGTTTACGCAGCGTTTGCGTACCCTGCCGGTATGCTGGCCGATCGTTGGGGATTGCGGAAGACGCTGGCAGTGGGGCTCAGCATATTTGCTTTCGTCTATTCAGGCATGGCTTTTACGGGAGGTGTATGGTGGATTGGCTTTCTCTTTTTTCTGTATGGCGCCTATGCCGCCTGCACAGAGGGAATTTCGAAAGCGTGGCTGACGAATATTGCCGAACAGAAGGACACCGCTACGGCTATAGGTACTTACACAGCCCTTCAAAGCATCTGCACCCTTATTGCCAGCACAACAGCCGGAGTCATCTGGTATTCATTAGGTGATGCCACACTTTTTATTTTCACAGGCATGGCGGCATTTTTAGTAGCGTGCTATTTTGTGGCGATGAAGGTTTGATTTTTTTTATAATTTATTAGGTATAACATCATTCACCTCTAGGATTTAAAAATAATATAATCTAATCCAGAAATGAAATCCCCTGACAGTTTAAAAGGACTTTACAAGATTGGCGGAGTCATGGCTCTAGTCATTGTAGTACTAATTCCGGTTCAAATCTTCATATTTATTGCTTGGCCACCACCAGACAATCCCTTGGATTATTTCTTATTGTTTCAAAAGAATTGGTTATTGGGCCTGCTTAGTCTTGACTTGTTATACAACATCTTGAATAATACGCTATTGATTTTTGTATACCTCGGACTATATGCCGCATTGAAACGGGCAAATCAGGCCTCTATGTTAATTGCTTTGATACTCGGAGTTATTGGAATTGCAGCCTATTACTCTTCAACTGCCGCCTTTGAAATGCTTTCTTTAAGTAATAAATATACCTTGGCAAGTACGGCTGAGCTAAGACTTCAATATTTAGCTTCAGGGCAGACAATGCTTGCTATATATAAAGGTACTGCATTTAATGTTTATTATGTTCTGAATGCGATTACTCTGTTGATAATATCAAGAGTAATGCTTACTGACAGCACTTTTAGCAAAACCAACGCTCTTTGGGGATTAATATCTGGAATATTAATGCTAGTGCCAACCACTGCTGGAACAATCGGATTAATATTGGGCATTGTCTCCTTGATTCCATGGATTGTATTTTCCGTATTAACGGCTTCAAGATTTTTTAAGTTAAGTCAGTAAATACATGGGTGAATAGGAATGAGAAAAAAAGGTCTTGCACGGACTAGTTTGACTATAAGTGCTTTGAAAAATATTTTTTTACAAAAGCATGTTGCTGGTTCTCGGTCATCTTATCTGCATGCTCAACTTTAATTCTTATTTTTTCAAAATGATGGTCTTTTAACAAGTGATTGAATAGCTCAACTTTAGCATCCGTTGGGCCAAAGAGGACTACTTCATCATATTTTTTAATTACGTCACCCAGCCTGTCGTAATACTCCGATTGTTGATGTTGCTCCTTGTTGTGCATCCGATTTTCGCCTTGGTGCAGGCTCAACTCTTTCACTTTGTGCGTAAATTTGGACGAAATGGTTTTTGTTTCGATAGGATCGGTAGTGAATTCCATTATGTGTGCATTGGCGTGATCCATCCAAATGCCTATTTTTTTTGCTGTCATATTATTGGTTTAAAACGGTGTACAACTGGTTCATCAAAATTACCTAAACTGCTTTTATCCGTGGATGACAATAGTCATTGGATTCAATGACATCCATCAGGTTGGCTAAAATCGAGTTTATAGACGGAGCGACTTACGAATAAATATGGGATGTGCATTTCTTAAGCTATCTCCACCATTCTTTTTGTAGAAAATACGTTTAGCAAACTCGACAAGAATGAGGTAGATGACTACCAATGATAAGATGGGCAAAACCATTTCCCACGGCAATGGCGCAAAATTGAAATAATGATGAAGAGGTGTATAAACCATCAGCCAACCCAAGAGCACACAAGCGATCGTGCTAATCAAGACTGCTCTGCTGGCCATGCTTTGAACGAATGGGACTTTCTGGGTGCGGATGACATGGATTACCAATGTTTGCGTGGTGAGTGATTCCAAAAACCAAGCCGTTTGAAACTGTGCTTCTGTCGTTTTAAAAACGTGATAGAAAAGATAGAAGGTAATCAAATCAAAAACGGAACTGATAATGCCAAACGTAACCATAAAGTTTTTCAGGAAATTCAAATCCCATTTTTTCGGAACGTTGATAAATGCATTATCTACTTTATCGGATGGAATGGTAACTTGTGAGAAGTCGTAGATGAAGTTGTTGAGCAAAATCTGTACGGGTAGCATGGGCAAGAAGGGTAAGAAAACAGCTGCAGCCGCCATCGAAAACATATTGCCGAAATTGGAACTCAGCCCCATCTGAATATACTTCACGGTGTTGGCAAATGTCTTTCTCCCTTCCAGCACACCATCTTTTAAGATTAACAAACTCTTTCGTGTAAGAATAATATCAGCCGATTCTTTGGCCACGTCCGTAGCATTGTTCACAGAGATGCCCACATCGGCCATCTTGAGTGAAGGTGCGTCATTAATGCCATCCCCCAAGTACCCCACGATATGGTGTGCTTTAATAGCGTGAAGTACTCTGTTTTTTTGATCGGGCGAGAAGCGTGCAAAAATAGTGGTGGACGCTGTGCGCACAATCAAGGCATCGTCTGTGAGGTGGTCCATCTCTTCTCCTTGCATGATGCCTTTGATGGTAAGTTTAATGGAAGACGCAATCTTCTGTGCCACCAAGTGATTATCGCCAGTAATAATTTTTATTTCGATGACCAGATTCATCAACGACTGAATGGTCTCTTTCGCTTCTTCCTTGGGTGGGTCCAAAAAAGAAACAAAGCCACAAAACTCAAGGTCGCGTTCGTCTTCTTTGCTATATGGATGCGGCTGTGGAGAAACTTCCTTGATAGCGATAGCCAATACTTTGTACCCATCGCGACTAAAACTTTCGTAAAGAGAATTCAATCTGTCTCGCTGGGCAGACTCTGTTATTTTGCACGACTTTAATACTTCTTCGGGTGCGCCCTTAGTGATGAGGATAACATGATTGCCACGCTTCACCACCACACTCATTTTTTTACGGAAGAAATCAAAAGGCACTTCGTCAATCTTCTGGTACGCGCTTACATCTATCTTTTTGTTTATCAACATGGCATCATCCAATGGGTTCTTGATGCCCGATTGAAAATAACTGTTGAGGTAAGCATGCGCATGCACTTGTTCATTTTCCTGTCCATCCGCATCGGTGCATTTTACCAATGTGATTTTATCTTGCGTAAGGGTTCCTGTCTTGTCGGTGCACAATACATCCATACTGCCGAAGTTTGGGATGGAGGTGAGTCGTTTCACAATCGCGCCCTTCTTTGCCATCTGTTGCGAGCCACGCGCCATGCTCACGGACATAATCATGGTCAGCAATTCGGGCGTTAAGCCAACGGCCACGGCCAACGCGAACATAAATGCCTCTAACCAATTTTGTTTGTACACTCCATTAATGACGAAGATGAACACCACCAAGATGACAGTCACACGCATCACGAGATAGCCGAACTGATGCACACCATGGCTGAAACTTGTTTCTTGGTCGGGTAGCGTAAGCTTGGATGTAATTTTCCCAAACTGTGTTTGCATACCAGTCTTCACTATCAACACTTTAGCCGAACCTGAAACTACGTTGGTGCCCATCAATACCATGTTGTTCAATTCATCCAGTGAAGCGGGGAGTTTTTTTAGGACAGAAGCTGTTTTCTCATTGGGAAACGATTCGCCCGTGAGGGCCGATTGATTAACGAAAAAATCTTTTGCCTCCAGCACTCTGCCATCCGCAGGAACAATCTTACCCGCATTGAGCAACACAATATCACCTTCGCAAATTTCTTCTGAATCGACTTCACGAGTATTGCCATCGCGCGCTACTTGCACTTTGTTCTTCACCGATTCTTTTAATTTCTTGGCGGCATCATGCGCACCTTTCTCTTCAAAAAAATCCAATACCGCACTGATGACAACAATACATGTGATGATAATGGCGTTTGCGTTATCGCCCAATGCAAAAGAAACCGCAGAAGCAAATAATAGAGTAATCACCAACGGACTTTTGAAATGTCCCAGAAATTCCACAAACAGTCCCCGTTGCTGGACACCCTGTAACTCATTTCGTCCATTGGTCAATAGCCGTTTTGATGCCTCTGAGACAGAGAGACCATTTGGAGAGCTTTGAAGTTTATCGAAGGCTTGCGCTTCACTAAAAACGGCATATTGAAATAGAGAATCTTCTGACTTGCTCAAGGTATTGACTTTAGCTTAAGTTAAGATTTTTCTAATTTAGTTCATTCGGAGACTTTTGGGTTTCCTCCCAACAATCTAAATTCTGAACAGTTGTTTTTGCAATACCCAACAATGCTTCATTTGTCAAAAACCCTTGATGTCCTGTTATTAAAACATTGGGAAAACTTCTAAGTTTGTTGAATGTAGAATCTGTGATTGTGTTCCCACGATGGTCTTCAAAGAAAATCCCCTTTTCATTTTCATATACATCCAGGCATACTCCGCTCAACGTTGAATTTTCAAGAGCTTCAATCAAATCTTTTGTGTTGACGATAGCTCCACGCGAAGTATTGATGAGTATACTATTCTTCCTCATAAGCTTGAATTGCTCGCGGCCTAACAAATACTTTGTAGAAGCATTAAGCGGGCAATGAAGTGAGATGATGTTGCTCTGCCGTAACAAGCTTTCTAACGAGACATAGTTAACGCCTAATGTTACAGCTTCAAGATTTTGAACAGGGTCATACGCAAGTATCTTCGCACCAAAACCTTTCATAATATTTGCAAAAGCCATCCCGATTTTTCCTGTGCCGACAATGCCAATAGTTTTGCCATGAATATCAAAACCCACCAATGTATCCAACCGAAAATCTTGTTGCTGCATAAGCATTTGCCCTTGAACAATTTTTCTGTTGAGCGTTAAAAGTATAGCAACGGCATGCTCAGCCACAGCATAAGGGGAGTAGGCTGGCACGTTGGCCACTTTTATTCCTAGTGATTTTGCCACTGACAAATCAACATGGTCGAAACCCACGGAACGCAACGCAAGATACTTCACGCCAAGTTGTGCTAATTCCTTTAGCACCTCTTCGTGGGCATCATCGGAAGTGAAAACGGCAGCGGCCTCAGCGTCCTTCGCCAGCAGCGCAGTGTCTTTATTTAATTTTCCTTGGTGTATGATTAATTCGTGCTTTCCTTTAATAGCTTCAAGCAAGAAGGGCCGTTCGTAATCACGCACACTAAAAGCTGATACTCTCATACCTGATGCTACTAAGTCATACTTTTTTCCGCTGCCATAATATTTTCAATACCGCGGATAAGTGCATCCGGATTGAAAGAGATAGAGTCAATTTTATGCTTCACAAGAAGTCTCGCAAACTCGGGATAGTCGCTCGGGGCCTGGCCGCACAAACCTACCTTTACACCCTGCTGATGAGCCACGTCAATTAAATGCTTTATCTGCGAAGTGATGGCCTCATTGTTTTCATCAAACAGGTTGCTCACAATGGCTGAGTCGCGGTCGAGACCAAGTGTAAGTTGGGTGAGGTCATTTGAACCAATGGAGAAGCCATCAAATAGCTGCGCAAATTCTTTTGCAAGAATGATGTTACTGGGTATCTCCGCCATCACATAGACCTCCAATCCATTTTCGCCTTGGGTTAATCCAAATTCTTTCATCGTATCCAGCACTTGTTTGCCTTCGTGTGGCGTGCGGCAAAAAGGGATCATCACCTTCACATTTGTCAGTCCCATTTCGTTGCGTACTTTCTTTATTGCTTCACACTCCAAGGCAAAGCCTTCGCGGTAGCGTTCGTTATAGTATCGGCTCGCGCCACGGAACCCAAGCATTGGGTTTTCTTCTTCTGGTTCAAAGGATTTTCCACCCAGTAACTTGGCGTATTCATTTGTTTTGAAATCGCTCATACGCACAATCACTTCCTTCGGATAAAAAGCTGCCGCTACCAACGCAATCGCTTCTGCCAGTGTCTCCACAAAAAATTGCTTCTTATCTACATAACGTCTCGACAGAGCCTCAATTTGCTTTTTCTCATTTCCGGAAGGCAGTTCATTGAACTTTACCAAGGCCATAGGATGGACTTGTACACTGTTGTTGATAATGAATTCCATGCGCAACAAACCGACACCTTCATTCGGATAAGACGCATACAACAATGCTTTGTGCGGATCCGCCAGAATCAACATCGGTTTGGTTTTTGTCTCCAGGAGTTTTTCAAGGGGTGTCTCATGCACGCTCCAGTCCAATTTTCCGGCATAGACAAAGCCGGTATCACCGCTC
>JAIENH010000669.1 GCA_019751475.1 Cyclobacteriaceae bacterium | reverse complement strand
GCTTTTCAATTAGTAGTCTTCAAGTTGAAGCTGGACCATATCAGTTAAATTTTAACACATGTGCGGGCTTTCAGGATTTATTACATACTCTGAAATTGATTATAATTCACGAAAGGTCATGCTCCGAAAAATGGGGGCATATCAGGTTCATCGCGGGCCAGACTCTTGGGGCGAGATGTTTATGACAAAAGCAGCTCTAGGACATAATCGACTTTCTATACTTGATATTGAGGGGGGTGTACAACCGATGAAGTCATTTAACGACACCTATACAATTATTTTTAATGGTGAAATTTATAATCATCTTTCTTTAAGGAATCAGCTGATCAAACTTGGTTACTCGTTCCGGACAAATCACTCCGATACAGAAACTATTCTTGTTGGATACCAACATTGGGGAAAGTCTCTATTCGAAAAATTGGAAGGAATGTTTGCTATCGCTATTTGGGACAACGAGAATGAAGAAATAGTATTAGCCAGGGACACTTTTGGAATCAAGCCCTTGTATTATTCCTTTCTTGCCGAATGGGGACTTATCTTTTCAAGTGAGTCAAAGGCTATTTTGTCAGCCGAATTGTTTAAACCAGAGTTAAATCAATACGCGATTATAGAATATTTTCATTTTAGAGGCCCTGTCCATCCAAACACTCTGATAAAGCAAATATCCAAGCTTGATCCAGGTCACTTTCTCAAATGGTCAGTAAGAGATGAAAATTTTGTTATTCAGCGATACTCAAAAGATTCTAATTGGGGAGATAACAGGTTAAAAGATAGGAGGGTAGAGATGGATAAACTAAAGTCACTCCTTACTGAATCTGTTAAGTCTCAACTAGTAGCAGATGTACCAGTTGGTTTATTTTTATCAGGAGGCGTTGATTCAAGCACCTTATGTGCCATATCAAAAGATATTGACACTCTTCAAACATTTAATATTGGTACGGATAGCAAGCTGGATGAGTCTCCTTATGCCAGACTAGTGGCAGAAAAACTGAAGCTGCCGCTATATACATTATTCATTAATGAAGGCGATTTTATCAAAAGCATTAAAGACTGGATTTACTTTAATGATGATCCAGTTTCTGACCCCTCGGCTCTTGCCTTGATGCTCTTGTCTGCTGAGGTAAAGAAGAATAATATAAAAGTAGTTCTCTCTGGCGAAGGATCTGACGAGTTGTTCTTGGGATACTACTCTTACCTTAAGTTTAAGGTAGTGAGAAAAATAGCAAAGTACATACCGAATTTTATTTTGCGCTGGGTTTGCTTACGGATTGGGCAAGCAAAATTGCTTGACTATTTGGATGATGCCTCTTCTCCTTTTTTAGGTACTGCCCATCTCACTTCTTATATGCAAAAGTATAAGATCATAGAACCTCGGAGTCATCATTTTATTGAAAAATTTAAAATTGACATAGAGACTAGATTTTCGGCAGCAAAATTCAAAAGTGAAAAAGGGCCCTTGTTAATTGATCAAGAAATTCGATTGCCAAATGATATCTTAGCAAGAACGGATAGGGCCACTATGGCGCATTCAATTGAAGCACGGGTTCCATTTTTGGACACCGAGGTAGCTCGTTTTGCTAACAGCTTGAGCAATAAACATCTAGTAAGTATTTGGCTGCTTCGTGGTAAAGCTATTCTCAAAGAACTGGCGGCCACTATGTTACCAAAGTCAATAATTTATAGGCGGAAAAGAGGATTTGACCTACCAATAGCACAGTGGTTAAATGTATCATTCAAAGATGTTGCATACCAATTCATTTCAGAGCGGAGAATAGACATTATAAACTACGCAGAAGTACAGAAATGTTTTGAACGCGGCATTACAGGCAAAGATGCAGGCATGATTTGGGCTTGGATTGTGTTAGAATTTTGGTTTCGAGCTTGGCTAAGCAATATTTCAAGCGTTAAGTCTGGTCAAGTAGACTTGGAGGAGTACTTTAATCCACAAGAGAATCATGTTCGATCCTAATTCTCGTTGGCTCCGTTTATATTATGGTTCCCCAATTCCTGCGCAAAATATTCTTTTCTCTTTAGCTGGTGCTAGGAATTATATACAAAGATACAATGCCCATTATCATAGTTATTTAAACTTTTTGCGAGATAGCCAATGGTGGAATTCTAACCAAATAGGTGACTATCAAGAACAGCAATTGAAGTTAATGATTAAACATGCTTTTGAGAAATCTCCCTATGTAAATAACCAGTTAAGATCTGCCAACCTTAGGCCTGAAGATATCAGAACAGTAAATGATCTTCAGAAAATACCAATTTGCAACAAAGATTTGTTAAGAGATTCTGAATTGCCGTACCATGATCAAACCTTGCCTCGCTCATCGATTATTAAGGGCCTGACCAGCGGAACATCAGGAAGGGCATTAACACTTTATAATAGCAGCGAAAGCATTGGAAGACAGTGGGCAGTGTGGTCTAGACATAAAGAGAGGTTTGGAATAAGATTGAGGAACAGGCATCTGACGTTTGGGGCTCGCGTGCCAATTGATAGTCGCCAACAAAAACCTCCGTTTTGGCGTTTTAACCTAGCTTCAAATCAGACATACTTATCGACCTTCCACCTTTCGGAGAAGTTTTTGCCAGATATCGTTAACTTCATAAAAAATCAAAAGTTTGATTATTTTATAGGATATCCTTCTTCCATGTATGTTTTGGCAAAATACATGCAAGAGCATCAGATTTCACTTGAAAACCCACCTAAGTATGTGATAGGTGGATCAGAAGTTCTACTTCCTCATTTTGAAACAATGTTTAAATCAGTTTTTAATGCTGAAGTTACCGAGCAATATGGTGTGGGTGAGGCCTGCGGGAATTTTTCTAAATGTGAGAATAATCGATTTCATCTCGATTTCGAGTTTGGAATAGTTGAGTTATTAGAAATTCCGAATGAAGTAAAACTGAAACGAATTTTGTTTACAAGTCTGGCGAATAAAGTAATGCCCTTAGTAAGATATGACATTGGCGACTATGTGGAGGTGGATGACCAATCATGTTCTTGTGGGAGAAGTTCTTTGACGGTAAAACGCGTTATGGGCCGACTTGAAGATTTCATAGTAACTCCCGATGGAAGATTTGTGGCAGGAATGAATCAGGTCTTTGAATGGGCACCTTCAATACGAGAAGTACAGATTACACAGCGTTCTGCTGATTCAATAACGGTAAATTATGTTCCAGGTAATAATTTTTCTATTCTTGATTTAGATTCCCTTGAAATAGAGCTTAGAAAAAGACTAGGAGATACAATTGCAATAGTCTATTTCAAAACCTCAGAGATACCGCGCTCCAGTAGCGGAAAGTATAAGGCGGTTATTTCTGAAATGTCACAAGCCAGATTGAATTATGATGAAGCAACTGATACAAAGTCTTAAGAACGGTGTTACTACATTAGAGGAAGTGCCAGTGCCAACACCTGGCCCTGGCCAAGTCTTAATACAAACTACATGTTCGCTCGTTTCACTCGGTACAGAACGGATGCTTGTCGAATTTGGAAAGGCGTCTCTCATCCAAAAAGCTCGGCAGCAGCCTGAAAAAGTACAGCAAGTTTTGGATAAGATAAAGTCTGAGGGTCTTTTGCCTACCCTTGAGGCTGTCTTTAATAAACTTGATCAACCGATCCCTTTAGGGTATTGTCAGGTTGGTCGGGTTGTTGAGCTAGGTGAAGGTGTAACTGAGTATCAAATAGGTGAACGAGTTGTTTCAAATGGGCCTCATGCGGAATTTGTTTGTGTAGGTAAGAATCTCACAGCCAGAATTCCAGATGCTGTAAGCGATGATGAGGCGGCTTTTGCTGTTATTGGTTCAATTGGTCTTCAGGGCTTGCGACTGGCACAGCCCTCACTGGGTGAATCAGTAGTGATTGTAGGGCTAGGTCTAATTGGCCTTTTAACAGCACAGCTTGCTAAAGCTCAGGGTTGCCGCGTTTTCGCCTACGATGTTGACTCTTCTAAAGTAGATCTTGCTAACAAATTAGGTATTCAAAGTTTTAATAGTACCTCTATTAATCCGGTCTACTTTGTTCAGGATCAAACACGTGGCCATGGTGCGGACGCTGTAATTATTACTGCAGCAACAAAAAGCAGCGATATCATTCACGAAGCTGCCCAGTTAAGTCGAAAGCGTGGCCGGATCGTATTAGTTGGAGTGATAGGCTTAGAGTTGAAGAGAAATGACTTCTACGAGAAGGAACTTACTTTTCAAGTTTCATGCTCATACGGCCCTGGACGCTATGATGAAAACTATGAGCAAAAAGGGCAAGACTATCCATTGCCTTTCGTTCGATGGACGGCACAGCGAAACTTTTCCACAATACTAGAGACTATTGAGTCAAAGTCGATTGACGTTCAATCACTAATTTCAGAGAAGGTGCCTTTTACAGAATTTGAAAAAATTTATGGAACGCTAAAAGACACTCATCGTATTGCCTCTCTTATGACCTATCCATCTGATAAGATAGAGCGACAAAGAAAAATTTTATTCTCACAACCGAGCCAGTCGATTAATAAAATAGGTATTAGCGTTGTTGGCTCCGGTAACTTTACTAAAGCAACATTACTACCTAACCTAAAAAAAAACGGAGTGTTAGTGCGTGGAATAATTAGCGCAAACGGGCTTTCAGGAACCTTAATGGCTAAGAAGTACGGAGCACTTTTCTCTAGCACCGATTTTAATGACGTATTATCTGATCGTGAGACCAATTTAGTTATCATAACCACACGGCATAGCTTACATAGCTCCATGATTCTTGATGCACTAAAGGCTAAGAAAAACATATTTGTCGAAAAACCTTTAGTAGTAAACAGAGAGGAGCTTGATGAAGTTGTCAATACCTACTTGTCTGAGCGTCAATTATTGCACGTAGGCTTTAATAGGCGCTTCTCACCGCACATTCAAAAAATTAAGTCGTTGCTGGGAGATAAACCTGGCCCAATGCATCTCATACTTACTATGAATGCCGGATATCTTCCATCAAATCATTGGACTCTTGACCCAAATGAGGGAGGACGAATTGTCGGGGAGGCGTGCCATCTGGTGGATTTAGGCGTCCACCTAACCGGGAGTCATGTTAAGAGTGTAGTTGGCCAAAGCGTAAGACCTCAGACTAGTAACTCGGAGAATGCCAGTTTTTTGCTTGAAATGGAGAATGGTTCTAATGTGATAGTGAATTATTTTGCCAACGGCTCAAAAGCATATTCAAAAGAACGATTAGAAATTTTTTATCAACATCGTACATTGATTATGGATAATTTTCGAGAAACGAAGGCTTACGGGTGGAAAGGATTCAGTCATTTGAAAACAAGCTTGGACAAAGGACATGCTCATCAGATTCATTATTTGCTTGGAGCTTTTCAAGAGGGTAAGTCTTTGATTCCATTTGGAGATATAGTCAACGTTACTACAACCACATTTGCCATGATGGAATCTCTCAGATCTAATTCCAGGATTGAAGTTTTAGCTCCATGAAGTTAGATATTATCGCTGGTGCACGACCGAACTTCATGAAGATTGCACCAATTATTGAGGCTATCAAGATTAAACAAAAAATGGGCTCAAAGTTGTCCTATCGATTGGTTCACACAGGCCAACACTATGACAGGGCTATGAGTGGGAAATTTTTTGAAGATTTAGGTATTCCCGATCCTGATATAAATCTGGAAGTTGGGTCAGGAACGCAGGCTGAGCAAACAGCCAGCATCATGGTCAAGTATGAGAAATTATTGTTAGAATCCCCATGTGATCTGTGTATTGTTGTAGGAGATGTAACATCTACTATGGCGTGCAGTATCGTGGCTAAGAAACTAACTATACGGGTAGCTCATGTGGAAGCAGGTATCCGATCATTTGACCTTACAATGCCAGAGGAAATAAATCGTATTTTAACAGATGTAATTACTGATTATTTTTTCACAACCTCTGAGATTGCAAGCCGAAACCTTGAACTTGAAGGGAAAGATTCCAGTCGGATTTTTTTTGTTGGCAATACGATGATCGATACACTTCTAAAAAATCTATCGCGTTTTCAGCGACCGCCACTTTGGAATGAATTCCATTTAAAGAATCAAGCTTATTTTATGGTTACGCTCCATCGGCCTTCTAACGTAGATATGCTTGACCAGCTTATTCGCATTCTCAACGAAATCACCCATAGTGCATCAGGCTTACCCGTAGTATTTCCAATCCACCCAAGAACGCGAAAAACACTTGCTCGGGCTAATCAAAAATGGCCTAATCTAATATGCGTTGAGCCACTCGGCTACCTTGAGTTCAATTATCTGGTTCAGCGAGCAAAAGCGGTAATTACCGATTCTGGTGGAGTGACGGAAGAGACAACTGTTATGGGAGTGCCATGCTTGACCCTGCGAAGTACAACTGAACGTCCAGAAACGGTCGCTATAGGAACGAATGAATTATTAGGAGCCGATCCAGCAGCCATACGCCCTGCAATGCAGCGTTTATTGCGTGGGGATTGGAAGAAAGGCCGCATTCCAGATAGGTGGGATGGTAAAACAGCGGATCGAATCATAACAATTATAGAAAAGCTGGAGTGAATAAATTTTCTATTTGGTGGAATTGGGCGTTTGCCATGGGGCCTCGCTATTTGTTATTCCGGTCTTTTTATGAATTGCAGCGTAGAAGTGGTCTACTTAGAATTCGTTTCCCAACATCCCCGCCTTTTCGCATCTGGATTAGTCTAAATCAATGGAGAAAGGAAGCTCCAAGTTTCTTCTTTGAATCTAGGAAGTCGTTACCTTTTACACAAGCTTCGGAAAAGCTGAAACACGAAGCGGAAAGAATTCTAGCGGGTGAAGTCCAATTTTTCAATGGAGATTGGAAAAAAATTGATCTGGATGAATGGTTGTTCAATCCGGAGTCGGGATTTAAATATTCAAATCGGGTTCACTGGACGTCTATTCGAGATTTTGATTCCAAACAAGGAGATATAAAGTATGTTTGGGAAAAAAATAGATTTCTTTTTCTGCAGACTATCTTGAGATACGATCACGCATTTCAGTGCGATTCTGCTGAGTGGGTTTTTCAGCGTATAGATAGTTGGATTGATCAAAATCCAATCAATAAAGGATCAAATTTTGTGTGCAGCCAGGAAATCTCACTCAGGATTTTCAACTGGATACTGGCCCTCTATTTTTATCGTCATTCTCAATCACTTACGGAAGCTCGTTTCGCAAAAATTATATTTTCTATATACTGGCAAATAAAGCACGTCAGAGCAAATATTCTTTTTTCAAGAATTTCGGTTCGCAATAATCATGCACTCACGGAAACCCTAGCATTATTTTCAGTTGGTCTTTTGTTTCCTTTTTTTGAGGAGTCTAGTGAGTGGAGACGAAACGGTGAGAAGTGGTTTGTTAAGGAAATTCTATATCAATTCTATGATGATGGTGGATACATTCAGTACAGTTTTAATTATCAGCGGGTAGCTCTTCAACTTGTAACATGGGCAATTTCAATTGGCAGTCGCCATAACAAGTTATTTCCAGAGAATTTTTGCAAACGTGTTTGTCAAGCAGTTAGGTTGATGGTAACCTGCCAGGATCAGACAACCGGAATGCTCCCAAATTATGGCGCAAATGATGGTTCATTATTCTTTAAGTGGAGCGATAGATCTTTTCGTGACTTCCGACCGGCATTAGATGCTATTCATTATCAATTGACTGGGCAAAACCTTTATCAAAACACTTATGAGGACCGAGAGTGGCTTGGAGTAACTTCGACAACCAATCTTCACCAGGAAAAAATTACGGCAGTAGATGGTTGCGCTAGTTTTCCTGTATCTGGCATTTACACATTTAGAAAAAATGAGCTGCTTATACTAATATTATGTGTGACATATAAGAATCGTCCATCACAGGCTGATAATTTGCATTTGGATCTTTGGTACAAAGGTGAAAATTTGTTAATCGATGCTGGATCTTATCGATACAATACTCTACCAGAAATAACTCGATATTTTTCAGGTACTGAATCTCATAACACGGTTATGCTTGGAAGTAATGATCAAATGACAAAAGGACCTCGTTTTATATGGCTGAATTGGACAGAGTCACTTTATGCGAAGTGGAATGGTAATGATAAGGAAGTCTTGTTTAGTGGTGCCATTAAAGCATTTAAGTCACGCGGAGATTTTATGCATTTTCGGAAAGTAAGGGTGAGAGAGAATTCTGGAACGTACGAAATAGAAGTGACTGATGAAATCAATATTGCAAGCTCAGAAAAAATGCGACAACTTTGGCACTCATCAAACCGGTACCTTCCTAAAATACTAAGCTGGGATGAAAAGAATAATCCTTTAAAACCAGAAATTCTTAACCGCCATTACTCTTGTACCTATGGTCAGATAGAAGACATACGCCAAATTATGTACGAGAGTTTGAACAGAAGGATTACTACAAGAATTTTCCTGTCCTGCACATTTTACTCTTTCTTC
>JAIENH010000716.1 GCA_019751475.1 Cyclobacteriaceae bacterium | reverse complement strand
CTCGCAACATTTGCCGTGCGGCCGCGCCTGCTTCGCGGAGAGGTTTCCAATACATTCTTACGGAATTGCTGCCGCCCGTAAACTGAGGTCCGAGTTTCACATTGTCGTGTGGGCCCATTTCAATCACTACCTTCTGCCAGTCCACATCCAATTCTTCGGCTACAATCATGGGCAGTGACGTCATCACATTTTGTCCAAACTCAGGATTTGGATTGAGAATTTTGATAAGATTGTCGGAAGTGATTTTGATATAGCCTGTGATCTCATTCCATTGTTCAGCAAGATTTGTTGTGCTGATTTTATCATCCGGCATTAGTTTCGCCAATCCGCTGAAGCTGATCATGAGGCCACCGCTGGCCAGCACAGATGACTTTAAAAATGATCGTCTGTTTTGTGATATCTTAATCTTTTCCATTTTTTTTCAAAATTATGGTAATGATGTTTCGATCAATTTTATTTCTGTCCTGCTGCCGTTTTGATGGCCTCTCGTATGCGCAAATAAGTTCCGCACCGACAAATATTGCCTGACATGGCAGTCTCAATTTGCGCATCGCTTGGGTTCGGATTTGTTTTTAGCAATGCAGCCGCAGACATAATCTGTCCTGTTTGGCAATAGCCGCACTGTGCAACATCAAGTTCTAACCATGCTTTCTGCACAGGGTGCTCTCCGGCTTCAGAAAGTCCTTCAATGGTTGTAATCTCTCTATTCTGTGCTGCTGAAACAGGCAACGAGCAAGAACGAACGGCAGTTCCATTTACATGAACTGTGCATGCACCACATTGTGCCACGCCGCATCCATACTTTGTTCCGACAAGCCTAAGTTGCTCTCGCAATACCCACAACAACGGTGTGGCCGGATCTACATCTACTGTTTGCTTTTTGCCGTTAATGGTGAGGTTGATTGTCGCCATGAATGTCCGTGTTTAATTATCAAAAGTTACGAAAAGAATGCATCAAATAAATTGCGATTTTCAAATACCGCGTGAACCATCGTAATTTCCAATGTTAATTTTTTCATAGAATGGTTAGTTTCGAGATGACATTTCTGCAAATACTTTTCTGGCAACTTCAGCATTTGCCTTGCTTACTGACTTTTCAATCAACGTAAATACTTCTTCCATTTGATTCTTTGTCAGTCCTTGTTTCATCGCTAAACCCAAATGCGTGCTAAGCATGGGCTCCACTCCGCTGCCGAGAGTGATAAGCACCGAAACAGTTGCCAATTCGCGCTCGGCAAACGTGATAACGTCTCTTGAAAAAAGGTCTGCGAATAAATGCTCTTTTAAAAACCGATCGATCTCTGGACTAAAAGCACCATAACCACGGGTCGGTTTTTCAATCGGTCCGTCTACAGGTGTACCATTAAGTTTTGCCAGATTCTTCCACCCCGTTTCGTATTTATTGGTGTCGTTGATGGGAGTGGCATCTCGCCCAATGCTATCTTCAATGCTTTTTGCTTTTCGTTCGTCAAGCACTGCCATTAATGTATTGAGTCCTTGTATGCTTCTTGGAAACCCACAGTAAGCGTACACATGCACCAACACTTCCTTGCATTCATTGATCGTAAGCCCGGCATCCAGGGCCATGTAAAGGGCTTGCTTGAGTTTTTGTAAATCACCTTTTGCGGTGAATGCCGAGATTAAGATTATCGTGCGTTGTTTTTCAGTAAGCGTTTGGTTTACTTCAGACTTACTCTGAGCAGTTACATTTTGACCACTTAAAATCATAAGCAATGAAAACATTGTCAAGAAACAAGTCTTTCGTATGGCCATAGATTGAATTCTTTAATGCTTGATCACGTGGGTATCGCGCACGCTGCTAAACGTAAGGGCCAGCATTTTCCAGGTTTTACCTTCCTTTTGATACACTTCTGTTACCGTAAATTCAATCTTTGCATCACTTCCCCTCACTACAGATTCAAGCGTAATGCGATTCCAGACAATAGCTGTTTTTCCAACAAGTTCTACTGCCGTATCATGAATGGTGGCTTTTTTATACCAGATGCTTCCTGTTTTAATGATCTCCAGTTCTTCATCTTTTTTCCACGTACCACTCATGTGCACAAATTTCGACTTGTCGTGGAACAGCGCAGCCAGCTTTTCTACGTTCTTGTCTGCCATCCATTGCCATTTGTCTACTGAAAGATTCACAAGTTCCTGTTCCTCTTTCGTAAATGCTGGCGCAGAGGTGTTTTGGGCGTAAGATGACACCATCGTCATGATCGCCATACAAAGTGCGAGTATCAATTTTTTCATCGTGTTGAAGAGTGCGTTTAATGTTTCCTTCTTTGATATAGTCTATTTTTATCTACCTACTCGTTCCTGTAGATGTTGCGGGTAACGCGCTCCTTGAATTTGAATCGATGAAAACGCATTTTCGATTTCTATCAAATCTTCAGTGCTGAGCGTAAGGGTTTCAGCATTTAGATTCTCTTGCAGGCGATTTACTTTTGTTGTGCCTGGAATTGGAACAATCCACGGTTTTTGCACGAGCACCCATGCCAACGCAACTTGTGCCGGTGTTGCATTTTTTTGTTTTGCAAACTCGGTAATCTTGCTGACTACGATTTGATTGGCCTTTCGGTTTTCTTCTTGAAAGCGTGGCACACTATTACGAAAGTCGCTTTCATCAAACTTTGTCTTTTCATTGATGGCGCCCGTGAGAAAGCCTTTGCCTAGCGGACTGAAGGGCACGAAACCAATGCCAAGTTCTTCGAGCAGCGGCAGAATTTGCTTTTTGGGTTCGCGCCACCACAAGGAGTATTCACTTTGCAAGGCGGTGACCGGTTGCACGGCATGGGCCCGTCTGATACTTTCAGCACTGGCTTCGGAAAGACCAAAATATTTTACCTTACCCTTCGTGATCAGTTCTTTTACCGTGCCGGCAACATCTTCCATCGGCACATTTGGATCTACCCGATGCTGATAAAGCAAATCGATTCGGTCTGTCTTTAATCGTTTCAGCGCAGCATCTGTCATTGCTTTGATATTCTCAGGGCTGCTGTTAAGTCCTTTGCCGGTAAAGCCACCTTCAAATCCGAATTTAGTTGCCATTATCACCTGATCGCGAAACGGAGCCACCGCTTCACCCAAAAGTTCTTCGTTCACGAATGGACCGTATGCTTCCGCTGAGTCAAAGAAGTTAACACCAAGCTCGAATGCCGCGCGAATCAAATGGATCGCCTCGCGCTTATCGATTGCGGGGCCGTAGCCAAAACTTAGACCCATGCAGCCCAACCCAATGGCTGATACTTCCAATCCGCTGCTTCCTAGTTTTCTCTTTTTCATGGTTTCTGCGAAGAATGTTTTCGATTTAATTACGATGCAAAGGTGTTATCATTTTGAGGTTAAGCACTTATACCAATTACGGCTTTACCTACCATTTTTACTGATTCAAGGCTCAAAACAGCAAAATCCGACTGCGAAGCCTTAGTTTTGAATAGAAATCAGAAGCCGATATGGAAGAGATATTAACGTTTGGCACCGTCAGTCAATACAATGCATTCAACAGAAATCAAACGCTGCACCCGCTTGTCAGTGTAGTCGATCTTTCAAAAGCAGCTCCGCGAAAACTCAGGCGGATGAGTTATGGGTTTTATGTGGTGTTTTTGAAGGAGGTTAAATGTGGGGATCTGAAGTATGGCATCAGCAAGTATGATTATGAAGAAGGCACGCTTGTATTTCTTGCGCCCGGCCAGGTGATAGGCTCGCACGGTGCAGAGTATTATCAACCGCATGGGCTTGCACTGGTATTTCATCCTGATTTCATCCATGGAACTTCCCTCGGTCGTCACATGAACGATTACTCCTTTTTCTCCTACACCGCCAATGAAGCCCTTCATTTGTCAGAGCGTGAGCGGCAAATCATTCTCGATTGTTTCTCAAAAATAAAATTTGAGCTTGAACATGGAGTGGATAAGCATAGCAAGGCCTTGATTGCATCAACCATCGAATTGTTTTTGAACTATTGCGTTCGGTTCTACGATCGGCAATTCATCACACGCGACCATGCAAACAAAGGTGTGCTTGAACGATTTGAGAATCTACTCAATGATTTTTTTCGTTCAGAAAAACCTCAAGAAGTAGGATTGTTATCTGTCGCGTATTGTGCCGATCAGCTTCATTTGTCTGCGAATTATTTTGGCGATCTTATCAAAAAGGAAACCGGCAAATCAGCAAACGAGTACATTCACCTGAAGCTGATTGACGTGGCGAAAGAAAAAATCTTTGATGTGAACAAGTCTGTGAGTGAAATTGCATATGAGCTGGGTTTCAAATATCCACAGCACTTCACCCGCACCTTCAAGCAACATGTTGGCATGGCTCCGCTGGAGTACCGTAGCTCAGTGAATTGATATAACGTGGACTGATAGTGCCAGGCCACGGCTTCACTATTCGCGTCAGAGGAAGTGCCAATAGCATACAGCTAATGATACTCTAACATTAGTATCTCCGCATTCATCCACTGGTAGAGATGCGTCTCGGTGGTGGTAGCTAAAAAAATTTACAGTTATTATCACGGTTGTTTAACAAAATTGTTAATATTGCGCCCGTGAAGCAAAAACCTACAGAAAGCGTGATTTTGGATGCGGCCATGCGGGTTTTTACCCGTAAGGGATTTGCTGCCACCCGCACGGAGGAGATTGCAAAAGAGGCGGGAATGAACCGGGCACTGCTCCACTACTACTACCGCGACAAGCAAACCATTTTCAACCTCATTTTTGAAAGGCGCTTTAGCGAATTCTTCAAAGGGCTCTTCATCATCTTCGAGACGGACAGTCCGCTGTTTGAAAAGATTGAGAAGATGGTAGACCATGAGATCAGCACCATCAGTCAGCACCCCGACCTGCCCAGGTTTATTCTCATGGAAGTGGCACAGCATCCGGAGCGGCTCATCGAGTACGGACAAAAACTTGGGCTTAACCCGCGCATTTTCTTAGAGCAATTCGAAGGACAAGTACAGGCAGAAGTGCGTGCAGGAAGAATTCGCCCCATCGAAGGACGGCAGCTTGTCATCAATATTATGTCGTTGTGCATGTATCCGTTTGTGGCCAAGCCCATTATCAAGACCATGATGCAGCTAGACGAGTCGAAGTATTTTGAAATGCAGGAGAGACGGAAAAAGGAAGTCTATGAATTTATCATTCACGCCATAAAAGTATCGGTATGAAGTCTTTTGTTTTACTACTTGCGTTCAGTGCGATAGCATCCGTGCATGCGCAAGAACTCACGCTGCAACAATGCTACGAGCTGGCCCGGCAAAACTACCCGATGGTTCGCCAGAAGGGGTTGATTGCCAAAAGCAAAGAGTTTACGATTGCCAATGCGCAGAGCGGATTTCTTCCGCAGGTCAGCGTCAATGCCCAAGCCACGTATCAATCAGAAGTAACACGCGTGCCGATCGAAGCGCCTGGCTTTTCTATCCAGCCATTGTCGAAAGATCAGTATAAAATTTACGCAGACATCAACCAAACTATCTATGATGGTGGCACTGCGAAAAAGCAAAATGCCATCACCGAGTCAAACGCCCAGGCGGAAGATCAAAAGCTGGAAGTGGAATTGTACAAAATCAAAGAGCGTATCCATCAATTGTTTTTTGGCGTATTGCTGATTGACGAGCAGCGCACGCAGGTTGACTTGGTGCGCAAAGATCTTCAGGCAAGCCTTGAGCGCATGGAGTCAGCTATTCGAAATGGAGTGGCCTTTCGCACCAATGCTGACATTTTGGAAGCGGAATTACTAAAGACAGAGCAGCGTATGATAGAATTGCGCGCCAATCGCCAGGCTTTCCTGGACATGCTCGGACTCTTCATCAATCAATCGCTTAGCGAGCAAGCACGACTGCAGCGCCCGGTGGAGGTGACGATTGATGTCAATGCACCTGTGGTACGCCCTGAGCTAAATGTTTTTTCCTATCAAAGTCAAATCCTTGCAGCGCAACATCAACTCCTCACTTCGCGCGTGTCACCCCGCGTGGGCTTTTTTCTGCAAGGTGGGTACGGGCGGCCCGGCCTCAACGTGTTGAAAAATGAATTTGAAACCTACTACATCGGTGGTTTACGGTTCAGTTGGAACCTCGGTGGTTTTTATAATACCAATCGCGACAAGCAATTGCTTGATGTGAATGTGCAGTCGGTGGGGCTGCAACGCGAAACGTTTTTGTTTAACACGCGCCTCGCTACGCGTCAGCAAGATCATGAGATGAGCAAGCTCACGGACTTGCTTGCCGTAGATCAAAAACTGATTGACCTGCGCACCCGGATAAAAAATACAGCCAAGGCACAGCTTGACAATGGTGTAATCACTGCGAACGATTACTTGCGTGAGTTGAATGCCGAAGATCAGGCGCGGCAGAATCAGTCGCTCCACCGCATTCAATTATTGATGACCCAATACACGTATCAGATCACCACCGGAAATGAAAAATAATATGAACAAACTATCTAACATTCTGCTCCTTTTAATCACCGGCTTGTGGGCCTGCACCGGCACCAATGGTGATGTTGACGCTTCTGGAAACTTTGAAGCGGAGGAAGTGATCGTTTCGGCAGAAGCCGCGGGAAAACTCTTGGCCTTCGATGTAGAGGAGGGCGCGGCCCTGGAAGCGAAGAAAGTAGTTGGCCTCATTGACACCACGCAACTCTACTTGCGCAAAAAGCAGTTGCAATACAGCATTCGGGCTGTGATTGCGCGGAAGCCCAATGTGCCCGTTCAACTGGCCGCATTGCGCGAGCAAATTGAGACTACCACACGCGAGAAGAAGCGGATTGAAAGTTTGCTGAAGGATGATGCCGCAACAAAAAAGCAGTTGGATGACATCACTTCACAACTAGATGTACTGCAGCGCCAGTATGACGCCACCCAATCGTCACTGACTGTATCAACGCAGTCGATACAAAGTGAAACGCTGCCATTGCAAGCACAGCTTGACCAGGTGCAAGACCAACTGGAGAAATCAAAAATTGTGAACCCACTTTCGGGAACGGTGCTTACCAAATACGTGGAGAAAGATGAAGTGACTGCTCCGGGCAAGGCGTTGTACAAAATTGCGAACCTCGAGACGATGACGCTACGCGCGTACCTCACGGGAAATCAATTGCCTCAAGTGAAGTTGGGTCAGTCGGTGGAGGTGTTGGTGGATGATGGCAAAGGTTTGAAGAGCTACCCCGGCACCATTGCCTGGATTTCGGACAAGGCGGAGTTTACTCCGAAAACCATTCAAACAAAAGAAGAGCGTGCCAACCTGGTGTATGCCGTGAAGATTACCGTGAAGAATGATGGCTATTTGAAGTTAGGGATGTATGGCGATGTTAAACTCAATGAGCAATTGACAAAAAGCAATTGACAACGCTCGTGTATTGTCAATTGAAGTTTGTCAACTGTCAACTTACTAAATGAAGTCAGTAATTGTCAACAGCGTACAAAAGTCTTTCAAGGCCAACAAGGCTTCGGTGCAAGCATTGAAGGAAATTTCTTTTGATGTGGAGCAGGGTGAATTGTTTGGGTTGATTGGGCCGGATGGGGCGGGCAAGACTACGCTGTTTCGTATTCTCACTACGCTGATGATTGCCGACAGTGGCACGGCCAGCGTGGATGGTTTTGATGTGGTGAAAGATTTCAAAGCCATTCGCAAGCAGGTGGGTTACATGCCAGGGCGCTTTTCGTTGTACCAAGATTTGTCGGTGCAGGAGAACCTTTCGTTCTTCGCTACGCTCTTTGACACGACCATCGAAGAGAATTATGAGTTGGTAAAAGACATCTACATCCAGATAGAAAAATTTAAACATCGCAAGGCGGGTGCGCTCTCGGGTGGGATGAAACAGAAGCTGGCGCTGTGCTGTGCGCTGATTCACAAACCATCCGTATTGTTTTTGGATGAGCCGACTACAGGTGTAGATGCCGTATCGCGACAAGAGTTTTGGGAGTTGCTGCGGCAACTGCAAAAGCAAAACATCACCATCGTAGTGTCAACGCCTTATATGGATGAGGCAAGCTTGTGCGACCGCGTGGCGTTGATTCAGCAGGGAAGTTTGTTGGGCATTGATACGCCCATGAGCATCATGAACAAACTGGGCAAGCCGCTGTGGTCCGCGCGCGCCAGCGACATGTATGCGCTGATGAAAGAATTGAAATCGATGGACAAAGTGTTTTCGTGCTACCCGTTTGGGCAGGAACATCATGTGATTTTTCACAACGATGGGCAGTCAGTGGCAGAAATAGAAACGGCTTTGAAGCAGAAAGGAATTGTGGATGTGCAGTTGAAACGAACGGAGCCGACTATTGAGGATTCGTTTATGAAACTGATGAAACAATGAGTCGATGTGTTAATTTGAAAATGTTGGCTACTGTTTTATGATTTTTTTGACCTGAATGCTACCGTTTTCGTTGATGACT
>JAIENH010000744.1 GCA_019751475.1 Cyclobacteriaceae bacterium | reverse complement strand
ATGGGAATGATTTAACTTTCAAATCTACAATCTTTTAAGTCTATGAAAGGCTTAACATTTTACGATCACCTGGAAGACCTCGACCAGGAATCAAAATACCTCATCCACAAGGCAAAAGAAGCCACGCAGCATTGCCATGCACCCTACTCTAAATTTTATGTAGGCGCAGCTCTCTTACTGGAAGACAACACGCTTGTGACCGGCTCAAACCAGGAAAATGCATCGTACCCATTGTGCATGTGTGCCGAACGCGTAGCGTTATATGCGGCTGCTTCGCAGTATCCCGGTAAGGTGATAAAAAAAATGGCTGTGGTAGCGCACAAAAAAAATCATAAAGAGCTCACGAGTGCTACATCCTGCGGAGCCTGTCGACAGGTACTATTGGAATTTGAATCACGACAGAAAGAAGAGATCGAGGTAGTGATGCTTGGCCAGGACGGTAAGTGGATCAAATGCTCCGGTGGCTCGGTGCTGATGCCGCTTAGTTTCAACAGTTCTCACCTGCACGACTGAATGGAAGAAAAGTCAGTCAGGTTTTCATTTCAGGCTCGCTATTGTAAAGAAGGTATCATCCATGCCGGCACGCGACAGGTTTGGATCGTACTTCATGGCTACGGTCAACTGGCACCGTACTTCATCAAAAAATTTCAACCCTTGCTGACGCACGATGTTTGTGTGATTGCTCCGGAGGGATTGTCGCGGTTTTACCTATCGGAACTCACCGAAGCAGGCCGCAAAGACAATAAGGTAGGCGCCACCTGGATGACTCGAGAGAACCGCACCATGGATATTGATAACTACATTAACTATTTAGACACCGTCTACCATCAGGAGTTAAAGAATTTCCCGGCTATACCGGTTACAATTTTTGGTTTCTCGCAAGGCTGCGCTACGGCCTGCCGTTGGGCAACACACGGAAAAATAAAATTCGAGCGACTCGTATTGTGGGCTGGGCTCTTCCCACCCGACATGGACTTTACCGCTGGCAGGCAAGTCTTGGCTGATAAAAAAACGTTTCTCGTGGTGGGTGATCAGGATCCGTTTGTAAACGAAGAACGGAAAAAAGAATTTGATACGTTGGCCATGCTACTCGGCATAACACCTGAAAAGATTGACTTTCAGGGTAAGCATGAGATTAATGCGGAAGTCCTTTTGAAATTAGTCTTGTAGTGCTACTTTTTCTTCTTCGAAAACATCCACTTCAAAAAATCGGGCTCTTTGAACGCGTTGTCCCAACTGTTGTGGTTCACCCCGGGATATTCACTGTAAGTAACATTTGCTCCAAGCTGCTTGAGCTTTTCCACCATTTGCCTGGAATAGCGAACATCCACCACGGCATCAACTTCTCCATGAAAGATCCAGAACGGAATGCCAGCCACCCGCTGGTCATACTTGGCAACATCGCCACCTCCACACACAGGAAGTGCAGCTGCGAACAATTCCGGATAACGATAAACAGCTTCGAACGTACCCATGCCACCCATGGAAAGCCCCAGGATGTAAACACGCTTTGGGTCAACCCGCCCTTCAGACAATAGTTTCTTTACAAGACCCATGGTAGCCATCATCGGCCCTGTGGCCGGGCGACCGTAGTCAAAGTCAAGAGCCAGGGGTGCTTTAGAACGATCTATGGCAACCGAACTCCAATAATCATTTTCTGCGCACTGTGGAAAAATAACCACGGCCGGATATTTTTTACGATTGCCTTTATCTATGAAAAGCGTAGAGCCGTGCATCAATTGCTTTTCGTTGTCATTACCCCGCTCACCAGCTCCGTGAAGAAACACGATAAGCGGAAATTTCTTCTTCGACTTGTAGAAACCATCTGGCAGGAGTAAACGGTACGGCAACGTTTTCCCATCATCTGTTTTGAATTCCATCTTTTGATAGGATGGTTGCTGTGCCTGAACAAAGTCGGTCAAGAAAAAAAGGATACAGCTGGTTAGAATAAATGACTTCATAATGAGGGAAGATTAAGGTAATAAGCTTTTTAATTTTGTTGACAATTGCTCCGGTCGAAGGTTACGTGCAACGATTTTACCTTCCGGGTCGAGCAAGAAATTTTGAGGAACGGTTTTTACTCCGTACAAAAGAGCTACTTCATTTTTCCAAAACTTTAAATCGGAAACGTGTGTCCAGGTAAGGCCGTCTTTTCGAATGGCTCGCGTCCAATTTTTCTTGGCTTGATCGAGCGAAACACTCAGGATAGTGAAATTCCTTCTATTGAACTCGTTGAACACCTTTACCAGTGCCGGATTTTCTGCCCTGCACGGCCCGCACCAGCTGGCCCAAAAATCAATTAATACATAACGCCCACGCAATGAGCTTAAGCGAATCTCTTTCTCTGTTGTATCTCGCTGCGCAAAATCGGGGGCCAGAGCACCAATGGCTGTTTGTTGTGCCACTCGCATATCATGTAGCACCGCCTTCCCCGACAGGGTGTTCTTCATAGCAGGAGACAACTGCGCAACCAAAGGCGTAGCACGATCTGCATCAATGGTAAAGCTGCCGTCCATAGAGAAGTTTTGTATGAGATACAAACTGACAAACGACTGCTGGTGAGCAGCAATGAATTTGGTAACAGATGCTAAACGATCACTATCTTTTGTCTTTGACCAATTCGCAGCGCTTGACTTCCATTCGTCCAGCTCATTTTGGGAACGGCTACCTTTCACGTTTGCAATTCGCAGCGAATCGTCAGTTGTCACAATCATATTCCCGGGTTCCACAAACAACTCGCGAATATTTCCCAATCGTGGTGCCCGATTGGTTTCATTGCCGTACTTCATAACGAGGTAGGCAAAGGATGGCTCCTTCACTTGTCCACTCAATACAAACTTGCCATTGGAAGACTCAGTTTTGTACTCCACCCACTCCGATATTTCACGCACGGTTAAGATGAGCTTGGCGGGTGTCTTAAGATTTTTGATCTCTACATTGATCTTGAACGCGGTGTTTCCCTGAGCACTTGCCGAAAAGAAACCAGCAACACTCAGAGCGATAAATAGCAGAAGTATTTTCTTCAAAGTTTTTACTTTTTAGTTCCCGTCCATCCCGGGCCGCGTACGATACGACCGGGCCTGGCATTCGTGTGCTCTCCATCTTTGAGCACCTGTGTGCCATTGACAAACACATGCACCATGCCTGTACTGTATTGATGAGGCTGCTCAAATGTGGCATGATCTTGCACCTTGGTGGGATCAAAGATGGCCAAGTCAGCATAGTACCCTAGGCTAAGCATGCCTCGCTTCTTGATCTTGAGATTAGAAGCGGGTAGTGACGTAAGCCTGCGTACAGCCTCCTCCAACGAAATCACTTTTTCATCGCGTACGTACTTGCCCAACAAGCGAGCAAAGTTTCCATATGCTCTTGGATGCGTAGGCGTCTTTAAAAAATTGCCAGCAGCCGTAGATGACTCTGCATCAGAACCAAAGCTGACAAACGGCAGGGCGATCTGGCGCTTCACATTTTCTTCCGTCATCAAAAAGTAAGCGGTGCCCACACGCGTGCCATCAGTAATCACCAAATCCATAGCGGTTTCCTCAGGCGACTTGCCATAGATCTTCGCTACCTGGCCCAGTGTTTTGCCGGTGAAGTTTTTCCGCAGCGAATCGTTGGTGAAGCCCATCAATAAAACTTTGTCAAAGTCACCGGCCAGCATCATGAGATTCTCCCATTGGTTGGTGGGTGTTCGCATTTCCTTCAAAGCTTTTTTACGCATCACCGGGTCTTTCATTCGCTTGATCCATTCTTTAATACCCCCCTCTTGAATCCAGGGTGGCATAGCCGCATCAAGACCGGTGGCACCCGCTGTGTAGGTGTACATATCGGCTGTGATTTTTAAGCCATCTTGATTGGCCTTGTTAATCATGGCAATGACGGAGTCAATTTTGTTCCAGTTGGTGTTGCCACTGAATTTCAAATGATAAATTTCTGCTGGCAAGTTTGCTTCGCGTGCGATTCGAATGGTTTCATCCACTGCTTCAAAGATGGAGTTGCCTTCACTGCGCATGTGTGCAATGTACATGCCTCCGTAAGTACTTGCCACCTTGCTGAGTTCAATCAGTTCTTCGGTGCTGGCGTAGTTAGCCGGAGCGTAGATTAAAGCGGAGGTCACTCCCATCGCTCCTTCTTCCATAGCTGTTTTCACCAAAGCCTTCATGCGCTCCAGTTCATCCGGTGTGGGGGCTCGATTGGCATAACCTAATTCATGCACTCGCACGGTAATAGCGCTGACAAAGGAAGCGACATTAGGCGCAATGCCTCTGCGCTCCAATGAATTGAAATAATCGCCCAACGTAGTCCAGTCAATATCATACGCCCAGTCAGGGTCGCGCTTCATCATCTCGCGGTCATCATTTTTCATCGACTCATTCATGGGGCCCATGGAACCTTCTCCAAAAACTTCCAGTGTCACACCCTGGCGGATATCGCTTTGCGAATTACCGTCAAACAACAACGACACCTCGGCATGACTGAGCATATTGATGAAGCCTGGCGCCACCGCCAGGCCGTTCGCATCTATGTCTGTTTTACCAACGGCATTTTTTAAGTCACCAATGAAGGCAATGGTATCTGCGTTGATTCCCACGTCTGCGGATATGCCGGGAGTGCCTGATCCATCGTACACGGTGCCACTCCTAATCACCACGTCATATTCATTTTTTTTGCATGACGACAGAATGATTATGGTAAATAAGAAATAATACTTGCTCATGGTAAGGTTGGTTTTGAAAGGATGAATATAAGAAAATAGCAACAGGCACATCACTACCAGAAAAGAAATATACCACTTGATGAAATCTAAACCCCGGAAATTGACCTGGGGCGGTCAATCTTTGGAAGGTGCATGGTTTTTGCATAAATTTGAAATGATGTTTTTTCCAAAACTATTCAAAGGCAGCTATATAGAACGAATGACAGATGAGGAGTTTTTTGACTTCTGTCAGGATAACCGCGATATCAAGTTTGAGCGTAATGCCAACGGGCAAATAATAGTCATGTCACCTACAACCTATATTACCGGGAAGCGAAACAATGAAATCTTGTATCAATTAAATGTATGGAATAAGAAATTCAAACTGGGTAGCACGGTTGATTCTGATACGGGGTTTTATCTGTCGAACGGAGCTATGCGTAATCCTGATGCAGCCTGGATCAGTTATGAAAGGCTTTCTACACTTGATGAGTCCGAGCTAAATTCATTTCCGCACTTGTGTCCTGACTTTATAGTAGAGCTAAAGTCAAAGTCTGATTCCCTTATTGATTTGAAATTAAAGCTAAGCGAATGGATGGAAAACGGTTGCAGACTTGGCTGGCTAATTGATGCGGATGAAGAGATCGTGTTTATTTACGAACAAGGAAAAGCGGTGAAAGAACACATAAATTTTTCTACACCTCTATCTGGCGAACCGTGGCTTCCAGGCTTTCAACTGATTCTGTCAGAGTTGCGCTATTGATTTCGTTTTTACCTCCCTTATTCAAATAGCTACGAATTTTCTCATGTCTTAGTACTCGATCTCTTTTCTTACTTTTGCGGCTCAAATTTTAGAAAATCATGATTTCGGCCAACAATGTCTCTTTGCAGTTCGGCAAACGCATCCTTTTTGACGAGGTAAACATCAAATTTGCCAACGGCAACTGCTACGGGGTAATTGGCGCCAACGGAGCAGGCAAGTCCACCTTCTTAAAAATACTCGCAGGCGATATCGACCCCACCCGCGGCAACGTCACCATGGAGCCAGGCAAGCGCATGGCCGTGTTGCGCCAGAACCATTACGAGTTTGACGAAGTACCAGTGATCGACACGGTGATGATGGGCCACAGCAAGCTGTGGAATGTAATGAAAGAAAAAGATGCCATTTACGCTAAACCTGACTTCTCTGAAGCGGATGGTTTGAAGGCTTCTGACCTGGAGGCGGAGTTTGCTGAGATGAATGGTTGGAATGCGCAGTCAGATGCAGCAGCTCTCCTTAGCGGATTAGGGATCACCGAAGATGATCACTTCAAGCTGCTGAAAGAATTGAGCGGTAACCTGAAAGTGCGTGTGTTGTTGGCGCAGGCCATTTTTGGAAACCCTGACATTCTCATCCTTGATGAACCGACCAATGACCTGGATTTAAAAACCATTTCCTGGCTTGAAGATTTCTTGCTGGAGTTTAAAAACACCGTTATTGTAGTATCGCACGACAGGCATTTTCTTGATACCGTGTGTACCCACATCGTTGACATCGACTTTAGCGCAGTGAAATTGTATACAGGCAACTACTCCTTCTGGTACCAATCCAGCCAGCTTGCGCTGCAACAGCGCTCGTCTGCGAATAAGAAAGCTGAAGACAAGAAAAAAGAACTGCAGGAATTTATTGCCCGCTTCAGCGCCAATGCTTCGAAATCGCGCCAGGCCACCAGCCGCAGAAAGTTGCTGGAGAAAATCAATGTGGATGACATTCAGCCTTCCAGTCGCAGGTATCCCGCTATTATTTACCAGCAGGCACGCACAGCAGGAGACCAGATATTACACATTGAAAACCTGGGTGCCTCCAGCAGCGGCAGCGTGCTGTTCAAAAATTTCGATTTGTTTGTCAATAAAGGAGACAAGATTGCCTTTCTCAGCAAGGACAGCCTCGCCATCACTACCCTCTTCCAAATTCTGATTGGCGAACGTAAACCTGACACCGGTTCGTTTACTTTCGGACAGACCATCACCACTGCTTACCTGCCTTCCAACAACGAGAAATACTTTCAGTCGGACGACAACCTTGTTGACTGGTTGCGGCAATTTGCATCAGAAGAAAACAAAGATGAAGTCTACATACGCGGATTCCTCGGCAAGATGCTTTTCTCAGGTGAGGAAGTATTTAAAAAATGTAGTGTGCTTTCTGGGGGCGAGAAGATGCGTTGTATGATTTCGCGCATGATGCTGGCGGGTGCCAACCTGCTGGTGATTGATGAACCCACCAATCACCTTGACCTGGAGTCGATCACAGCCTTTAACAATGCCTTGAAAGATTTTCCCGGCACAGTACTCTTCACCTCGCATGATCATGAGTTTACACAGACGGTGGCCAACCGCATTGTAGAGATTACACCTAACGGCTTTATCGACAAGCTCATGACGTATGATGAATACATTGAGAGCGAGCGTGTAGCTGAACAGAAAGAGGCGCTGTACGCTTAGTAATCACTCGCGTTTGATAATTCGTCCCGGGTGCAAGCCAGTGGATTTGTCTTTTAGCCACACCTGCTTTCCATTTACCCACACAGACTCAATGCCAGTTGAAATCTGCTGAGGTGATTGAATGGTGGATTGATCTTTCACGGCAGCGGTATCGATCAGCACAAGATCGGCAAAGTAGCCGGGTGCAATTTTGCCGCGCTTTTTAATTCCCAGTTGATCGGCCGTTTGCGAAGTCATTTTTTGAATGACTTTTTCCCACGAAAGTGCATGCGACTTTTTCACATAGTAGCCCAGCACTTTTGTAAAGGCACCAAACCCCCGCGGGTGTCGTCCTTCCGAGGCACCGTCTGAACAAATGACGGTGTGCTCCCATTGCATTAGTTTCTCAACGTCCTCTTCATCCATGCTGGTGGCTACGATGCTGCCGTCACAATCACCCTTCTCAGCATCACAGGCATCCAGGTGCTTGATGAGTTCGATGAGCATTTTTGCCGGTGATCGTTTTTCCAATGCAGCAACTTCCGCCAGGCTTTTCCCATTGTACTCGGGCATCGGGCCGTAGTTGCTGAAAATAATTCCTTCCGGTGATGTTACTTCTCTGAGAATAAACTCAGCCTCCTTCTCATCACCAAAATTGCGATCCGGAAATAATACCCGAATGGTAGATGACCAATACGTGTATGGATAAATGTCGGCCGTGATGTTGACTCCTTCCTGGCGAGCCGCTTCCAAAAGTTGCAGGGTGCTGTCGGCTTTGCCCCACAATCCGCGCATGGCAAGTTTGAAATGACTGATTTGTACGGGCATGTTGGTTACGCGCCCGATGTTGATGATTTCATTGATCGCATCCCAGAAGTAGCGGTCTTCACTACGGATGTGACTGATATAAAGACCTTTGTACTCCGCTGCTACTGAAGCTAATGTCAACACTTCTTCTTTGGAGGAATAAATTCCAGGATCATATTCGAGACCCGTAGAAAGGCCCAGTGCACCAGCCTCCATGTCTTTGCGAACATATTCTTTCATCCGCTCGATCTCTTCGGGCGTAGCTTTTCGTTTGTAATTCATGCCCATTACTTTGAATCGAATTATGTTGTGACCTGAGTAAGACGCAATGTTTACCGCAGCCGGAGAATCAAGCCGGTGTTGAAAGTATTCGCTCAATGGGGTGTTGGAGCTTCCGTCCTGCCCCACCACAAT
>JAIENH010000672.1 GCA_019751475.1 Cyclobacteriaceae bacterium | reverse complement strand
CAGATGCCTTCCTACAACAGATTCTGCTGAGGCCAGACGAGTATTCAGTAGTAGCTACTCTTAATCTCAATGGAGACTATGTGTCGGATGCACTGGCTGCTATTGTTGGCGGTATCGGTATTGCTCCTGGAGGAAATATCAACTATAAAACCGGCTATGCTATTTTTGAAGCCACTCATGGCACAGCACCTAAGTATGCGGGTCAGGATAAAGTGAACCCAGGCTCTGTTATTCTTTCTGGTGCGATGATGTTTGAATACATGGGCTGGATAGAAGTAGCTAACTTGATTTACAAAGGTCTAGAAGGTGCCATTGCTTCCAAGCGTGTTACCTACGACTTCCATCGCCAGATGGAAGGAGCAACCTTGCTGAAGTGCTCGGAGTTTGGAAAAGAAGTGGTGAAGAATATGTAAGGATCAGGGGGCGCACGATAGCGATCGCTATCGTGCCTCTAGCATCCGCACCACGGTTACCACGGCCTCTTCTCCTTTGTTGCCTAGCTTTCCTCCCGCTCGCTCAAGTGCTTGCTTTTTATTTAATGTAGTAAGCACACCGAACGCCACAGGCTTATTGGTTTTCAAATTCACTTTCATGATGCCGTGGGCTACCGCCTGGCAGATGTAATCAAAGTGCGGTGTATCACCTTGGATGACACAGCCGATGCAGATCACAGCATCGATCTTTTTTTCTTCTGCCATCCATTGCGCGGCCAAGGGCAATTCAAAACTTCCGGGTACGCTTTTGCGAAGAATGTTACTTTTCTTAGCACCCATCTCTAGCAAAGCCTGCCGTGCGCCTTCGTAAAGTACTTCGGTCACATCATCATTCCACTCTGCCACGATGATGGCGAATTTCTTGGTACTCAGATTAATTTTGGATTTTCTCGTTCGGGCTTGAAGCTGGCCTGCCATACGTTGTGTCAATAAAATTTAATGCGAATAAAAAAGGGACAGGTGTACTGTCCCTTCAAAGTTATTTAAAGTTTTTGGTTACGAGTTGCCGTCAAGGCGCGCTTTGAATTTGAGAGCATTTTGAAATTCCGTGCTCTCCCAATACTCATCAATCACCTGTTGATAGGCTTTGATGGCTTTATCATTCTGGTTGGCTTTTTCATACGCCAAGGCAGCCTTCATCAAATAAGAAGGTGTAAAATACTTATTGGGCTTATGGCTGGCGGCTTTGCTGTAGTAGGTGCCGGCATCTTCATATTTCTTTTGCTCCATGTAGGCATCACCCATCAGGCTGTAGGCGCGGGCCTGCACCAACTCATCACTTGATTTAAAATCCTCGAAATAAAATACCGCTAACTGATACTTTCCTTGCTTCAGGCAAACAGCACCGGCATAAAAATTAGCCAGATTGCCGGCATCCGTCATGGAGTAATCTTCGATAATTTGTTTGAAGCCCAGGTTATTTCCATCGCCATTCATGGCAAGTTCAAGGCTGTCGGCCTCAAAGTAGCGTACCGCCTGAAACATATCTTTTTGAGCTTGCTCGTCTTGCGAAGTGGTCCAGTAGCGAAAGCCAAAGTAACCCCCAACGACAAGCACAATGGCCCCTAGAACGCCAAACACTACCTTCGGGTGCTCTTCAATCCAATGCTCAACGCCCTCTACCTTTTCGGCCAGCACCTCGGCATTCTCCAATACGTCTTTCTTTTCTTCGTTTTTTGCCATAGTTCGATAAAAATAAGCCCCGCTTTAAGCGGGGCTGCAAAACTAAAAATTCGGGCCCATTAATCAAATCCCTACCTAATCCAGCACAAAGGGGTAGTCCTGCTGAACGTACACATCCGTGAGTGCCTCTTTCGGGTCAGGGAAGTTTGACTCCTCCGCAAATTTTACGCTTTCGTCTACCTGGGCGTGTACTTTGTTTTCAATCGCCTCAAGTTCCTGTTCGGTAGCAAACTTTTTTTCCAATATCGTCCGCTTTACAGATTCCACCGGGTCGCGGTGCTTGTACTCATCTACTTCTTCTTTCGTCCGGTACTTTTGAGGATCAGACATAGAGTGGCCTTTGTATCGATAGGTGCGGAACTCCAACAGGGTAGGACCTTCACCAGCCCGCGCCCGCTCTGCCGCCCGCGCTACAGAAGTATGAACAGCCTCTACACTCATCGCATCCACCGGCTCTGACGGCATATCAAAAGCTTCACCCAAGGTATAAAGTTCGGTTACGTTGGAGGTGCGTTTCACAGATGTACCCATGGCATAGCCATTGTTCTCAATCACAAAAATCACGGGCAGCTTCCAGAGCATAGCCAGGTTCAGTGCTTCATGAAAGGCGCCCTGGCGCACGGCACCATCGCCCATGTAGCAAATGCAGAGGTTCTTGGTTTTGTTATATTTTTCCGCGAAAGCGATGCCAGCACCCAGTGGTATCTGGCCACCCACGATGCCGTGGCCGCCCACAAAATTCTTTGACTTGTCGAAGATGTGCATCGAGCCACCCTTGCCTTTCGTGATACCTGTTTCTTTTCCGTAGAGTTCGGCCATCACATACCGGGGATCTGTGCCCAAACCCAGCGGGTGGGCGTGATCGCGGTAGGCAGTGATCCACTTGTCATCTTTGGTGAGTGCTGTGATGGCACCGGCCGCACAGGCCTCCTGCCCGATATACAAATGACAAAAGCCCCTGATCTTCTGCATACCATAGAGTTGGCCGGCCTTATCTTCAAACTTGCGCATGAGGTACATCATTTCATACCACTGCAAGTAGGTCTCTTTTGAAAATTCGGCTTTGTCTTTGGTTTTGGGCTTAGCTTGGGTAGTAGCAGACATATCAGTTACTTTTGAATCGGACTGCGAAAATAACCTGAATTCATTAATTCCCAATCGTGAACGGGCCAAACGGCAAACAAAACAACATGCAGCTGGAAAAACTGAGTTTGGTGAATTTTAAAAATTACCAGGAGGCGCGGCTTGACTTTGAGGGCCCCATTCAGTGTTTTCTCGGTAAAAATGGCAGTGGCAAAACAAACTTGCTGGAGGCCATTCACTACTTGGCGTTTACGAGGGGCAGCAGTTTCGTGGGAGACGCACACAGCGCACGGGAAGGTACTGACCAGTTTTTGATCAAAGGATTTTTTACAAAGCACAGCAAGGTTACCGAAGTCACGTGTTCGTTCGAAGGCCGAAAAAAAACCATTTTCGAAAACAGTAAACCATACACACGATTTTCTGAACACATCGGGAAGTATCCTCTGGTGTTGGTGGCCCCCAACGACATTGAGCTAATTTGGGATGGTGGCGAGATAAGGCGAAAATTTTTTGATGCACTTTTATCGCAACTCGACAAAGAGTACTTGGATCAATTGGTGATCTATCAGGCTTATCTCAAGCAGCGCAACAGTTTGCTACGAATGTTTGCTGAGCGAGGTACAGTTGATTTGGATTTGGTGGGCTCGTACAACGAGAAGCTGGCAGCTTCAGGAGAGGTGATCTTTCAAAAGCGTCAAGAATTTATTTCGCAGTTTCTTCCTCAACTCGAGAAGCGATACGCTTTCCTCATTGAAGGAGCCGGAGAAAAAATCAGTGTTGAGTACAACTCCGAATTGAAGGAAATCGATTTTAAAAAAGAACTTGAAAAAAGATTGGATCGGGATATTGCTTTAGGCAGAACTTCCGTGGGTATTCACCGCGATGATTTTCATTTTCTGCTCAATGGTCATGACCTGCGCAGATTCGGATCGCAAGGTCAGCAAAAGTCATTTCTCATTGCCATGAAGCTGGCCGAGTTTGATTGCCTGTCGGCTCAAAATGGTTTTAAACCCTTGTTGCTGTTGGATGATATTTTTGACAAGCTTGACAATGATCGTATTCAGCATCTCATGTCCTTGGTGTCTTCCCATGAATTTGGTCAGATTTTTATCACAGATGCACGGCCCGACCGCAGCCTGGAGATAATAAAAGCCTCCGGAATAAAGGCTCAGAATTTTAATGTTGAAAACGGCCGGGTGAGCAGCCTCTGAAATCTGGCTACCTTTGGCTATGGCCAAGGACGATCGAAGCGCAATTCATATCTCACAAGCCATCCAGGAGCTGCTCAAAAGCCAGCATCTCAAGCCCAAATTTGACGAGGCCAATCTGGTAGCTTCCTGGGAGCGGTTGGTAGGGCCTGCCATCGCCAAGCGAACGAAAAAGGTATTTGTGCGAAACAAAGTCCTTTTTGTAGAGCTGATGTCACCTTCCATGAAACACGATTTGGGCTATCACAAGGCTCAGATGCTGGAAGTTTTCCATAAGGAATTTGGCGCAGATGTAGTTAAAGAGATCGTTTTCATGTAGTTAGAACGCAATCTAATATTCTTTTTAGCGGCTTGCCTATACCGAAAAAGCCATTAATTTTGCACTCCTGTTTTTGAAAAGCTGGTTTGCCATGGCAAAGAATGCAGAAAATTCAAAAGCAGGTCGTTCTACGAAATAACAACACAGTTTCACACTGAGCTTGTTGGCGGGTGTCAAGATACCTATCGGAAGATTGTGTGAAGATACCGGGGAGATACTCAAGCGGCCAACGAGGACAGACTGTAAATCTGTTGACTTATGTCTTCACAGGTTCGAATCCTGTTCTCCCCACAGTGCCCACCGAAGCCTTGGCGAAGGTGGGCTAGCTTCGAAGCAATAGTGGACGAGGACAAATCCTCCTTCGCTAAAGCTACGGAGGATGAATGCGGGAGTAGCTCAGTTGGTAGAGCGATAGCCTTCCAAGCTATAGGTCGCGAGTTCGAGCCTCGTTTCCCGCTCTTGAGTTGAGAAGTGAAGATGGAGACAAGCGGATGGCGAGTCCCGTCCCGATAGAATCGGGACGAGGATGCTCGGGCAGAGCCCGGCATTCGAGCCTCGTTTCCCGCTCATGCCAGCCATAGCCTTGGCGAAGGCTGGCCCCCACGAAGTAACGAGCCTAGATGGACAAGTCCACCTTCGCAAGAGCTTCGGTGGACAAGCCGTTGTAGCTCAGTGGTAGAGCACTTCCTTGGTAAGGAAGAGGTCGACAGTTCAATCCTGTTCAACGGCTCAACAAGCCGTTGTCAGCGGAAGTAGAGCATGGCGCTTGTAGCGCCAAGGTCGCCCAGCTGAAGGTGGGATCAACGGCTCAACAAGCCGTTGTCAGCGGAGGTAGAGGTCGTCCCGCTCAAAGCGGGATCAACGACTCAGCGAACTGGAAGAATATTGGAATGTATTGAGTTGCTAACGAGCGACTTGAATAGTAGAAGTAGAAAAATAGTAGTGATTATTGATCTTGACATCATTGGTGGCTAGCGACCATCACAAAGATGATTGAACAGGTCAAATGCCGATGAACCCTTATTCGAAAGGCTTAAAATGTTTAGGGTGTATGTGCTTCTCAGACGGAGAAGTTTATGAGATTAACTCACGTAAAATAAATTATACACTTTTTAACACTTTAATTCGAATACTAATATGGCAAAAGAAAATTTTGACCGCTCCAAACCCCATGTTAACGTAGGCACTATCGGCCACGTTGACCATGGCAAAACCACGCTTACAGCTGCAATTACAAAGGTGCTTTCAGCTAAAGGCTTGGCTTCTATGAGAGACTTCTCATCAATTGATAACGCCCCCGAAGAAAAAGAAAGGGGTATTACTATCAATACATCTCACGTTGAGTACTCTACAGAAAAGCGTCACTACGCGCACGTTGACTGTCCGGGTCACGCTGACTATGTGAAAAACATGGTTACCGGTGCTGCCCAGATGGACGGTGCTATTCTTGTAGTGGCTGCAACGGATGGTCCTATGCCTCAAACTCGCGAGCACATTTTGTTAGCTCGCCAGGTAGGCGTACCAGCTCTCGTGGTGTTCATGAACAAAGTTGACTTGGTTGACGATCCGGAATTGCTTGACCTCGTTGAAATGGAAGTTCGCGAATTACTTTCTTCTTACAATTTCCCTGGCGATACCATGCCGGTAATCCGCGGCTCTGCTCTCGGTGCACTTAATGGCGAAGCGAAGTGGGTTGAGAAAGTAGAAGAGTTGATGAAGGCTGTTGACGAGCACATTCCGCTCCCGGTGCGTGCTATTGACAAAGACTTCTTGATGCCGGTAGAAGATGTGTTCTCCATCACAGGTCGTGGTACCGTAGCTACGGGCCGTATCGAGCGTGGTGTGATTAAGACTGGCGATGCCGTTCAGATCCTTGGCATGGGTGCCGAAAACCTTACTTCTACCATCACAGGTGTGGAGATGTTCCGCAAAATCCTTGACAGAGGTGAAGCTGGTGACAACGTAGGTTTGTTGCTCCGCGGTATTGAAAAGACCGACATCTGCCGTGGTATGGTTATCTGCAAGCCGGGCTCTGTTACTCCACACGCTAAGTTTAAGGCCGAGGTGTACGTATTGAGCAAGGAAGAAGGTGGCCGACATACGCCATTCTTTAACAAATACCGTCCTCAGTTCTACTTCCGCACTACGGACGTTACAGGCGAAATCAAACTTCCTACCGGAGTTGAAATGGTGATGCCTGGCGACAACGTTTCCATCGATGTGGAACTGATTAACAAGATCGCTATGGAGAAAGGTCTTCGCTTCGCTATCCGCGAAGGTGGCCGCACCGTAGGTTCTGGTCAGGTAACTGAAATCCAGGACTAAGCAATTAGTTTTTGAAAATAAAAGTCGCTGCCCTGTGAAGGGTGGCGATTTTTTTATTGTAGAAACTTACTGGAATAGCCTTAAAATTCAAGAAATGAGAGGTTAACCAAGAAACCCTCCTCAATGTTTATACATGTGACTGTAAGAATTGCAAACCCCTCTACGATAACCATAAAATAGGCCTAAAGAACTTCAAAACCCTCTTCAAGAATTACAAACCCCTCTACGATATCTGCAAAAGCCCTTTACAAAAACTATAAAATGGGCCTAAAGAACTGTAAACTCCTCTTCAAGAATTATAAATCCCTCCACAAAAAACGAAAGGAACTGCGGCAGGTTTGAAGTTTACTGTGAGGGAAATTAAAAGCACAGAGCGACATTTATAAACCCTGTGCAAGTAATGAGTCTGTGATTTAGCTATTTAAAAAGTGCTTTGCTCTATTGAGCTGGCTACAAGCAAAAATGCAGTATCACGTACCCTTTTGCTTTAATTGACTTTCCAGTAATTCTATTTGCTTTGCCTGAAGAGTAATAATTTTCTCTTTAGAGGCAAGAAGCTCCTCTACCAGTTTTTGCGGTTCTTGCCATACCATGTACGCGTTCACTGCATGAGGGCTTTCGTGGTTGTATTGTATTTGCTGTTGACCTTCGCCTGACATAAGATCGTGAGGGGTGGTATCATACAAGGAGGCCAGCTTTTCTAAAGTCTCAGCAGATGGAAAATGGTGATCGCTTTCAAGTTTGCAATAATTTCCTTGGGTCATTCCCAATTCATGGGCCAGATATTCCTGCGAATAATTCTTTTCTAACCGCATCTCTTTCAATTTCTTACCCAATTTAAGCATACGTCAGAGGGTTAATGAATAAGTGTATGCAAAATTGGAATATAATTCTTTGCTGTTGAATAGTGCGAGAGTGCCTTAATCGCGAAATATGCGCTCTCAACGAAAAGATTGATATGGAGCGAGCGATAACAAAATTGTTGATTTCACTGGGATTCTCTATCTCTGCGCGTTACGTAGAGAAGCTTGTCGCTACTCATCCAGATTTCCCCTCTTTACTTAGTTTCTCAGATACATTTCAGAGGTTAGGAATAAAGCACTTTGTGAGAAGAGTAAAAAAGGAGGACCTTTCCCGAATCCCATTCCCTTTCGTTTTAGTTTGGGACAATAGCAAGGGTGACTTTTTGTTGATCCGTCATCATTTAGATTTGAGAAATTATGATGAAGAAATCAGCGATTGGGACGGTGTCTTAATACAAATTGGGTCGTCTAGAGAATTGTTTGATTCAACAAATGCATCCCTATTTCAAAAAGAGAGACGTATGGCAATTTGTGCCATTAGCTTGCTGATTTTGATATGTGCTTGGGTCTTGCGAGCAATTTCTGTTTTTTATTCAACTCCAATTCTTATCTTGTCTTTAGTGGCTGTCATGGGCACAATTACTGGATATTTCTTGATAGCAAAGGAGTTAGGCATTGATTATGCTAAAGTAGATGCATTTTGCGAGTCTAAGAATAACTTAGGTTGTGATAAAGTAATCAAAGCTGACATTGGTTTACTAGGATTTCACCTTTCAGACGCAGCATTTATCTATTTTACTACTCAGCTAGTGTTAAGTTAATCATAATATGACGTATATTGTGTATATTTGTTAAACCAATTGACAAATGATACGATATACTG
>JAIENH010000536.1 GCA_019751475.1 Cyclobacteriaceae bacterium | reverse complement strand
TTCATTGCTTTATGTGAATTTCCGTTACCGGAATTAAAATCCTTCCCAAAAGAAAAATTTGGCGCACTCCGTTCGCTCTATACGTCATTTGATGATGTTGCGGCCCAACGGATCAAAACAATTGAAAAGACGACCAATCATGATGTGAAGGCAGTAGAGTATTTCCTGAAGGAAGCGTTTGATACTAACGGACTGTCGGCTTACAAAGAGTTCATTCATTTCGGGCTCACTTCGCAGGACATTAACAATACGGCTACACCGTTGCTGATAAAGGAATTTTTAGAAAAAGAGTTTTTAGCAAAGCTGGGCCAGGTCAATGCCCTGATCGATGGCCAGGCTTCACAATGGAAAAACGTAGCGATGCTAGCACGCACGCATGGTCAACCAGCATCGCCTACCCGACTGGGTAAAGAAATGGCTGTGTTTGTAGAGAGAATCAAAAAGCAATTAGAATTATTGAAGGCGATCCCATTCTCTGCCAAACTGGGGGGCGCTACCGGAAATTTCAATGCTCATCATGTGAGCTATCCGGACATTGACTGGCACACTTTTGCAAATCAGTTTGTTAAAGATAAATTGGGGCTTACACGGAGTCACCCCACTACACAAATTGAACATTACGATAACCTGGCTGCTCTTTTTGATAATCTCAAGCGGATCAACATCATTCTCATCGACTACAGTCGTGATGTGTGGCAGTATGTAGCCATGAATTACTTCAAGCAAAAAATAAAAGAAGGTGAAGTAGGCTCATCGGCCATGCCACACAAAGTAAACCCCATCGATTTTGAAAATGCCGAAGGAAATCTGGGCATCGCCAATGCCTTGTTCGAACATCTTTCAGCCAAGCTTCCTATCTCCCGTTTGCAGCGCGACCTCACTGACTCCACGGTGCTACGCAACGTAGGCGTGCCCATGGCGCACACATGGCTTGCTTTGCATTCGCTTGAGCGAGGTATTGCTAAATTAGAATTGAATGAAGACGCTATACGCCAAGACCTGGAAGACAACTGGGCGGTGGTGGCCGAAGCCATTCAAACAATTTTGCGGAAAGAAGGCTATCCTAATCCTTACGAAGCGTTAAAGTCGCTTACGCGGAAAAATGAAAAGATCACCCACGCCCGCATGGTTGAGTTTATCGACTCGTTGGATGTTAAGCCGGAAGTGAAGGCCAGGCTAAAATCCATCAGCCCCTTTAATTACACCGGTATATAAATGGCATCTCTAAAAAAACCCGTGAATAGTGAAAAGTCATTCCGGCCTTTGAGCCGGAATCTTGATTTCATCGCTGCATAAGCGGATACCGGAACAAGTCCGGTATGACTGCAAGGGTTTTTAGAGATGCCCTAAAAAATGATCGCGACTTCGGCCGCAATCATCTATTGTTCCTAAAGATTACATATTGATGTTACTTACCTTAGCAGGAAGAGGTGTCCTACACCTAATTACCTTCCTTAAAAAGGTGTAGGACACCTAAGTTTGCGCAATATCAGCTATTTATTGCACGCCTGTTTTCTTCACACTTAGCTTAGCTAGCGTAGCTTCCTTTGTGGATTTGCCTGTGCTGTAATCGCGCAAAGCAGAGTTTTTGATGGTGACCTCAAGCGTAGAGGGTATGGCGCAGCCTGTGCACTTAGTAAGTTTCACATTGAAGACCAGTTGCTCATCGTCTTTCAAGCTGCGCAACGTGCGACCATATTCGATGATATTCTCCTTGAGTTCGCTTTCAAATTTCGGATACAACTCTTTAACCCGGGCATCACGATCTTTTTGGCTGAGGTGACGCGCACCCACTGTTGGTAGAGTGAAGAAATTTCCGCCCTCTTCATTGGTAGAGAAAACTCGCATGTAGTAGATCACACCAAAGTCCTTCAGTCGCTCGTAGTTTACATCGCCTTGGGTGAAGTATGTCTTTGATAAGTCCTCGCGATACAAACGACCAAACATACTGGACAACACTTCCAGGTCGGGGTCAAGCTCATCGGATGTCTCCGTGTTAACCACTTTAAGGCGCGCCATAAATTGATCGCGGGTGAGCTTGCCTTGCTTGAGTTGGTTCACATCTTCTCGTTTTGCCTCAGCCGATACCAACGAGTTGCGTCCCTCCGACCGTGCCCAACCAAAATTAAAGTCGCCATGAAAATCTTCGGTGCGATTGGTGATCACAATTCGTTCGTCCGGCTTTAATTGACTGATCACATCACCGTAGTCGGCCAGAAAGTCCTTGGCTACTTCAAGGAAGCGTTGATCAATGTTCTTAGATGTACTATCACGAATCACCTCCGGGGCGCGTGGCGCGACAGCACCTCTAATTCGTCTGGGCGCGGTGCGTCCTTCCTCGCGTGCCCTGGCGGCTGCAAGTTCGGCTTCTTGTTGCTCACTTTCCTTCAAAAATTGTTTTGCACGTTTGGCCTCCTGCTGGGCTTGTCGCTCACTTTGCTCCAAAAGTTGTTGATCACGCTCAGCTTGCTGTTGGGCTAACTGGTTGGCTTTATTTATCTTTTGTCTTGTCTGCTGCTCTAACTCACAATCTTCACATTCGTCATCAAAGGAGCCAGAGCTGCTGATGGAATAAGAAAACGAACCGTTGTCTCCATTGCGCATGTAAATGCGCGGCTCGTCATCCGAATTGAACAAAAACATATTAAAGGGTCCACCTGTAGGCATCCGGAAGGTGACACCGAAGCCCGGCACATAGCTGCCACTCACTTCCATAGGCATAAAATTGCGTCTGCCAAATTTTTGACGGATCATGGTGCTGAGAATATTCTCTGCCACTTCAATGTCGCGATCCATGCGATCATCGTCTACCTTTCCCTGCGCGAGGGCCACAATGCTGCTAAGCATCATCATGACTATCATTCCAAATCCTATTATCTTTTTCATATTCATTTTGAATTTCAATTTCTACGTTGATTAGTGGTGCCTGTATTGGCAATTAAACTTGTTAAAATTTGCTCGGTCTCCTGCTTAAACTGATTGGTATTGCTCTCCACGCTGTTCACCTTCGCCTGAAATAGCTGAATATCCTGCTTACGCTGCTCTTGCAGGTATTTTGAAAAATCAACCAGCAAACTCTCGATATACTCTTTTTGGCCCGTGGCGGAGAGCTGCATGTAGTCTTTCATCAGTTTCAGGTTTTCGTTTTGCATCTGGTTTACAAATCGTTTCACCTGCTCCTGGTTTGCCGATGATGCTGTCTTCACCAGCTTATCAATCTTGCCTGAAGCAGACGCCAGATTTTTCTGAATAGACTTCTGCAACATTGTTCTGTCTTCATTCCAAGACGCCTGCAGCACGTGGTTGTTTTGCTGTAAGGATTGATTGATCATCTCCCCCACTTGCTCACGGGTAACGGCCGGTACTTCTTGCTTGCTCTCGGTAGCACCAAAGCCAATCCGCAATTCATTGCCAGAATAACGCAGAGATAACCCCATGATTTTCGCAGTAACTATCATGAAGAGGAAGGAAGCCGCAATACCCAGTGGTAACCGGAAATAACTCTCTTTCCAAAAAGGTGTAGTGCGAGGGCTTCCTTCAAGGAATATCGGAGGCGCTATCACTTCCTTGTCGGCCAGGCTTGACAAGGTCGACCGGGTGAATGACCACTCCTCCAGGCGCTTTCTCTCGTCCGGATTTTTCTGAAGGTACTCTTCTACTTGGCGCAACTCCTCACCGCTCAGCTCTCCATAGAGAAACGATACCAGTGTTGCTTCATCAGGTTTATAATTCATAACCAATGGTTTCTTTCGTAATTCGTTTTCGTTCCAACATGTGCTTCAACGCTTCCAATCCATAATACATTCTCGACTTGACCGTGTTCTCAGAAATCTGCAAAGCCTCCGCAATCTCCCGAAACTTGAGTCCCTCATACTCTTTCATAATCACCACCTCGCGTTGTTCCTCACTCAACTGCATCAGGCATGTTTGCAATAAGTCAGCCAACTCACTTTGCCGTAGCAGATTCTCCGGGTTTTCATTGCGCTCAGCAGAAACTTCCCATCGATAACTCTCCTCCGCTTCTCCCGGCCGGAAATCGTGGAGCGAAACTGCCCGGCTGTTCTTCTTCTTTCGCAGTTCTTCGCGACAACAGTTTACGGCAATGGTGTACAACCATGACTTAAACCTGGCCGTGTCGTTCAGCGCCCCCAGATTCCGGTGCATCGCAATGAAGGTCTTCTGCGATACCTCCATGGCCATGTCGTGATCGTAGAAGAACTTGAACGTGAAATTATAGATGCGCTTATACCACGCTTGTACTAGTTTGCCCTGGGCCGCTGTGTCTCCTTCGCGGGCCTGCGCGATGAGATGCTCAGCATGCATCATGGCCGGTGAGGTGTAGGTTTGTGTCACAGCGAGGGTAGAGATCAACCAGAACTTCTGCTATTTACGCTTAAGATGCGGTACAGGGCTAAAAAGTTTTATGAAAATTCGAGGTTTTTGGAACCTCTAAAATAGGGCCTAAAGTGGCATTTCCCGATTATCTTTGCGCGCCATGAAAACCCTGATTTCGCTATTGATCCGATTCGTACCTCGTAAATATTTGCAGGCGGTAAGCGGCATAGGGCTCCGGGTAGTAGGTGTTTTTTACAAAGGCCATTCAGTGGAATGCCCCATCTGCCAGCATTCGTATCGAAAATTTCTTCCTTACGGTCGCATTAATCCACGGCCTAACGCACTATGCCCCTCTTGTTTATCACTGGAGCGTCATCGTCTGATCTGGCTTTACCTGAAAGAACAAACTAACTTTTTTACTCAAAAGCTTCGCGTGTTGCACATTGCTCCGGAGCCGGGCTTCATCAAGCGGTTCGAAAAAATTCATGGAGACGGCTACATCACTGCAGATATTGAATCACCTCTTGCAAAAGTAAAGATGGACATCCATCAAATCCCTTTCGGGGAAAATGAATTTGACGTGGTGCTGTGCAATCACGTGTTGGAGCATGTGAAAGATGATATTCAAGCCATGCGCGAAATCAGGCGTGTACTAAAACCAGGTGGCTGGTCAATCTTACAAGTGCCATTCTTTTCACCCGTTCCTGACGTGACATTTGAAGATTCTAGTGTCACCAATCCACGTGAGCGTGAAAAAATCTTTGGCCAGGATGATCACGTAAGATTATTTGGAAAAGATTACGCCAGCCGTATAGAACGCAGTGGACTGAGGGCAGAGGAAAACAGGTTCGCAGCGATGCAACCTGATAAATTTGGACTACAAAAGGAAGAGGTTCTCTACATCGGAAAAAAGGTTCAATAATCTGAGAAGTCCTTCAATATGCCTGGATAAGAACCTCTGCGGGTATATTTAACACCTCATTCAACTTCCTGATCATCGATAAACTCAACTTTCTTTTTCCTGAAAGAATTTCGGATTTACGAGATCGGTGGCCTAATATCTCGGACAACTCCGCTTCACCCATACCCATTTGCTCCAATCTGAATCGAATAGCCGCCAACGGGTTTGGCTTTGGCATCGGAAAATGAATGTTCTCATACTCCTTTACGAGGACTGACAGAATTTCAAGTTCATCAGACTCATCCGAGTTTACTTTTAAATCTTTTTGCATTAACGTGTAAATCCGGCTTAATGCCTTATTGTATTGTTTATCGGTTTTTATCGGCTTTATCATAACTGACTTTTTTGACATCTAACTCATCGTACTGCTTATGCGGGCCAAACCAAACAATAAAAACTATTCCCAATCGATATTCCACGTCAACTATCAATCTGAATGAATTTCCATGAATGTTAAAGACAACTCTTTTCTCAGAAATAATTGATGCGCTACGATAATGAGCTTTCAACTCGTTTGGGTTACTCCAATCTGCTTTCTCAGCCTCCTCGAACCAAGACAATATTGCTTGTTTCGCCATCGGAAAAGCTTTCATGTAGCCCCTAAGAGTTTTGACAGCAATAACTCTCACGAAGCAAATATATGAAATGTTACCAAAATGGTTACAGTCATAAAAACAAAAATGCCAAGGCTTAGCCTTGGCATTTTTAATTTGTAAACCTAAAAATTACTTAGGCAGCTTATCCAGCACGTCCATCACTTCCTTCACGTGCTTGCGGCTGGTCTCCAGAAGTGCTTTCTCTTCGCTGTTGAGTTCCAGTTCAATTACTTTCTCAATACCGTTTTTACCCAACACAACGGGCACTCCTAGGTAGCAATTCTTAATTCCGTACTCTCCATCCAATTGCATACACACCGGCAATATTCTCCGCTGGTCTTTTACAATGGCCTCCACCATTTGAGCAGCGGCAGAGCCTGGCGCATACCAGGCAGAAGTACCCATCAACTTCACCAATTCTCCTCCTCCTACTTTGGTGCGCTCGATGATGGCGTTGAGTTTGTCTTTATCAATCAGTTCCGTTACTGGAATACCGGATACAGTTGTGTACCTGGGTAGTGGCACCATGGTGTCGCCATGCCCACCGAGTAACATAGCCTGAATATCTTTAGGAGACACGCTAAGCGCTTCTGCCAGGAAAGCCCGGTAACGTGCCGTATCCAAAATGCCTGCCATACCCATCACGCGCGTGCGAGGAAACTTGGAAATCAAATGTGCCTGGTAAGTCATTACGTCCAGTGGGTTGGACACCACGATAATAATGGCGTTGGGTGAGTGCTTCACCACATTCTCAGTCACGGACTTCACAATGCCCGCGTTGGTACTAATCAAATCATCGCGGCTCATGCCCGGCTTGCGTGGCAAACCGGAGGTAATTACCACCACATCCGACTTGGCGGATTTAGAATAATCATTGGTAGAACCAATGGTACGGCTGTCGTATAAATCAATGGGCGCTTTCTGCCAAATATCAAGTGCCTTACCTTCGGCCAGGCCTTCCTTAATATCCACCAACACAATCTCATTGGCCACTTCGCGATACGCGAGCACATCGGCACAGGTGGCGCCCACATTGCCGGCACCCACAACGGTAATCTTCATACAGTTTTGATTTAGGTCGTTTTTAAAATGGGGCGAAAGTTATCAATTGAGTGAGAATTCCCAGCGAGGTGCCATCAGTTTTATTATCGCTGCCGGAGGCGCAGACAAAGCACCGCTTTCGTTGACCCGCTTACCTTAAATGGCTCAGCCACCCGATGCCCCACCACCCACGCCACTTCTCTACCAGACAACAATAAAGTAACATGGGCTTTGTCGGTCATCGGTACCTTTTCATCCACCAGCAAGTCGCTGATTTTCTTGTGGTGACGCGAACCCAGCGGGACGAAACTGTCACCTGGACGCCACTTGCGCCACAGCAGTGGAAACTTCAACTTAGCAAGGTCAAGGGTGGCCACGTTACTTTCCTCGGAAATTGTCTTTCCCGTCAGCCGACTGATGCTCAATTGCCACGGGCCAATGGCGGCCTGATCTTGCCCCTCTTCAATCAGCACTTCGTCATTCCATTCCGCCCCGCGAGGCACCACCAGAATATGATCCCGGTCTACCACGGCTTCATGACTGGACGAAAGAAATTTCTTGCCCGGTTGACCATGGATGGCTTCTACCATTTGCACGCAACGCTGCCATTCAAACCCAAGAGGATGCAAAAGCTCAAAACAGAAAAAGGCTGGATGTTTCAAAAGCAACAACAGGTTTTTGTCGATGATGAGATTACGTCCCTCTGTCTGCACAATGCTGTCGCGCAATTGGCCAAGACCTCGTTGCATTTGTTCGGAAGCGCCTTTCAATTTCTCCAGTGAAGTAGAAAATGTTTCCTCCAAGGAAGGATTGATTTGCTTTAGTTTTGGCACCACCTCATGGCGAATAAAATTTCGCTGATAATCGGAAGAAGCATTGCTGGAATCCTCCCGCCAGGAAACATTATTGCCGTGCGCGTATTGCACAATCTCATCGCGGGTAGCAAACAACAGTGGCCGGATTACCTTTTCATTTTGCACGGGTATTCCCGTAAGGTGATGAAGGTCGGTACCTTTTGTCCAGGCCAGCATCACGGTTTCGAGATTGTCGTTTAGGTGATGCGCAGTCGCCAGCCAGTGATATTTTTTTGATTCAAGAATTTCGCTAAACCAGGCATAGCGAAGCTCTCGCGCTGCCATTTGCGTGGATAGCTGGTTGGCTTCGGCATAGTTATTGGTATCAAATCGTTTGCTGAAAAATGGAATGTTGGCAACGGCACAATGATTTTTTACAAACAACTCATCTTCATCCGATTCGGAGCCACGCAACTGAAAATTGCAATGAGCGATACCCACGCTATAGCCGGCTTCTTTGAAAAGATGAGCCATCACCATAGAATCCAATCCGCCACTG
>JAIENH010000219.1 GCA_019751475.1 Cyclobacteriaceae bacterium | reverse complement strand
ATAACCACGCGCAAAGAAGCTCCCATACCGATCTTGGCCAGCGATGATGTAATGCCGCCCGGCAAGCCAGGGCTGAACGACAAACCTCCATTTTTCAAAATGCTCACTGGCACGGTCACGATTACTTTGTTGGCCTCGTAGGAGCTTCCGTCTTTTGCTGTAAGCACAATGGGATCTGCCCCATAATTAATATTGGTAATCGGAGTATTCAACTGCACGGATGATTGCACTGCACTGAACCTAGAGATCAACGCATCTTGCATCGGGTTGGCGCGCAGGCCGATTATCTTTCCGTCATTCGTGCGAAGTCGCTCTGCCTCACCTAGTGCACCGATGCCGATCCGCTCGTTGTTGCTTCCGTAGGCGTTGCCAATCTGCGCATTGAGCATACCAAAAGCGCGCGCGCCAATGCCTTCAGCTAGAATACTTTGTTGTGCCGAAGCACTACTTCCAGCACGGCCTGCCAGGTTATTTCTAAAATTACGTGCAGCTACAAAGTCTGCATCACCGCCCCAGTCAGTATCTGATTTCGGTTTGTTGTCTAATACAAAATGATTGGCTGACGGAGAGTACTCGATGGTAGGCAACGAATAGTCTTGAAAAATTTTTCCAAAAACCGAATCAGTGCCGATGATCGTCTGCGCACCTAACTCAATCGGAAAATCGGATGCCATCAAAGGCGCCAGCGGATATTTCTCAATGGACTGGTTGCGCAAGGATCTGACACGGCCCCCAATTTGTTCGCGCGCCTCAAATACTTTCACATTAATTCCCTTTGACCGTAAAATATCGGCTACATACAGACCCGCTGCACCAGCACCAATCACGGCCACGGAGCCATCAAAAAGAATCTCCGGGCCAGGGTCTTTTTTTGCGCACGATGCGATAAAAGACGGCACCAGAAGTCCCCCTGAAATACCCCAGCCGAGTTGCTGTAATACCTGTCTGCGGTTCACCTTAGTACTGTATTAATTGGGAAAGATACAGATAGCGGCCGGGTTATTAAAATCAAGACCGGTGACAATCCCTAGAAAGGAACGAATGGACGCTATTTCTGGTATATTGCCAATCAAATTCTGCGCTATGATTGCCACGCCCTCTACCTCCGAGTCTGTAAAAAAAGTGGCTGTGATCGGGCCGGAATGTACCGGCAAAACAGACCTTTCAAAATTTCTGGCAAGCCACTTCAAAACCGAATTGGTGCCCGAGTATGCACGTGGCTTTATCAACAAACTCAACCGGCCATACGATCAATCAGATCTGACGAAAATAGCCCACGGCCAGGTGCGCATGGAAGAAGAATGGGGCCAAAATGCCAACAAGATTCTTGTGTGTGACACCAACCTGCTTGTTATTAAGGTGTGGAGCGAACACAAATTTGGCACGTGCGATCCGGAGATTCTAAAAATGATTGACCAGCGCCAGTACCATTTGCTGCTGCTCACCTACATCGATGTGCCGTGGGAGGATGACCCGCAACGCGAGCACCCTGACAAGCGGGAACATTTTTGGAACATCTACAAGCAAGAAGCAGAGAAATCAAAAGTGCCATTCGTAGAAATTTCTGGCGACCGGGAAGCACGAAGAAAAAAAGCCATCGATGCAATCAATCAACTGTAATGTCGTGTCACCTTTGTAGTTCTAATTTCATTTCCTGAATGTCGAGCCCATACGAAGTATTAAAAATCAGAGACTTTCGCCTGTTGATCACGGCACGATTTTGCATCACCGTGGCTATTCAGATACAAGCAGTGGCTGTGGGGTGGCAGATTTATGAGATCACGAAAGATCCGCTTTCGCTTGGGCTCATCGGATTAGCAGAAGCGCTGCCTTCTATTGCGGTGTCGTTGTATGCGGGTCACTTAGCCGATGTAGTGGAGCGAAAAAAGATTATCATTCTTACGCTGGCCACTTTGCTGGTATGCTCAGCAGCTCTCCTGTTCTTCACACTCGACATTGGCTCTTTTGTGTTGGCACACGGGGCCTTTCCGATTTACGCAGTAATCTTTCTTAGTGGCATTGCGCGCGGTTTTATTACGCCTGCTCTTTTTGCCTTTATGCCACAGCTCATCCCACGCGAACTTTTTCAAAGTGCTGTTTCGTGGAATAGCACACTGTGGGAAACATCGTTTATAGGGGGCGCTGCCATTGGCGGATTGCTGATTGACCTCTTTGGCCTCAGTGCAGCCTATGCCATTGATATGACCTTGACAGCAGTCGGACTTCTTTTGGCCATGCTCATTGCCAACAAACCACTGCCTGAAGCAAGTGAGGAACAGGGAATCATTGAAAAAATAAAAATGGGGCTGCAGTTCGTCTTCAAAAATCAAATTATGCTCAGTGCCATTTCACTGGATTTGTTTGCTGTTTTGTTTGGCGGGGCTGTGGCGTTGTTGCCAATTTTTGCGAATGAAATTCTACAGGCAGGAAAATTGGGTTTCGGATTTCTGAGGGCCGCACCCGGCATCGGGGCCGTACTGATGGCGCTTTATCTCACGCACAACCCGATTAGAAAAAACATGGGAAAAATTTTACTGGCCTGTGTGGCGGGCTTTGGCTTGTGTATGATTTGCTTTGCTCTCTCCCGAAATTTTTGGCTATCGATGGGATTACTGATTATGAGCGGGGCGTTTGATTGTGTGAGCGTAATCATTCGCGGCACACTGCTGCAAACATTGACACCTGAAAACATGAAGGGCCGTGTAAGTGCGGTGAACAATATTTTCATCGGGTCTTCCAACGAGATTGGCGCATTTGAATCAGGAGTAGCTGCACGTTTGCTACGAGTGGTGCCTTCAGTAGTGTTTGGTGGTGCGATGACATTGCTTGTGGTTGCTATTACTGCATGGAAAGCGCCCTCATTACGAAAACTGCAAAATGTAAAGTAGAAACTGAATACAATTGGAAATATCTATCAACACGCCCGCGCTTCTCTTCCCGGCCATTACCCTCTTGATGCTGGCCTACACAAATCGTTTTCTTTCGCTGGCATCGCTGATACGGAAATTGCACGGTCACTATAAAGAATCACCCGATGACAAGCACCTGATGAAGGCGCAGATCGAAAACTTGCGCAAGCGCATGTCGCTCATTAAGCAAATGCAAGCCTGTGGAGTATTGAGTTTCTTCTTTTGCGTGTTGTCCATGCTGTTCATTTATTTCAGGCATGAAGTAGGTGCCTACGCCATTTTTGCCTTGAGCCTGATTTTTTTGCTTTTCTCTTTGGCGCTTTCGCTGAATGGAATATTCATCAGCACCCGTGCCCTTGAAATCGAGTTGCGCGACATGGAGGATTGAGTAGTTGCCAGAACGAGAGGTGCCTTTACCACTCATCCATTACGTGGTTTATTAGTTGAATTCTATTCACTAATTTGAATTCCTAACCAAACCTCTCTCCTATGTCATCGCGCAGATCATTCTTTAAAAAGACCATTGGCATTGCGGGTGTAGCATCACTCACCAAGCAAGCCGCAGCAGAAGACATTTCAGATGCGCTACTTTCGCTTAATTCGCTGTCTCCAGAAACAGCCGTCACCGATGAAGATCTCTGGGCCCGCATGGCGCAGGCCTACACGGTCTCTCCCAATATTCTAAACCTCAACAACGGTGGCGTAAGCCCACAACCCAAAGTGGTGCAAGATGCTGTAGACCGATATTATCACCTGAGCAATGAAGCCCCCACCTACTACATGTGGCAGATTCTAGACAAGGGTCGTGAGCCGCTCAGGCGGAAGTTGGCGGATCTGGCAGGCGTATCGCCAGATGAATTGGCAGTGAATCGCAACACAACAGAAGCGCTGGGCACATTCACCTGGGGTATTGATCTGAAGCGAGGCGATGAAATCGTAATGACCAAGCAAGATTATCCTAACATGATTCACGCCTGGAAGCAACGTGAGATGCGCGAAGGAGTAAAAATAAACTGGATCAACCTCAACCTGCCGGTGGATAGTGATGAAGTCGTTCTAAAGGCCTACATCGATGCCACTACTTCAAAAACAAAAATCTGGCACATCACCCACCTGATCACCTGGACGGGCCAGGTGCTGCCCGCTGCCAAACTGTGCGCAGAAGCGCGTAGGCGGGGCATCCTTACCATCGTAGATGCTGCTCATTCTTTTGCACACCTTGATTACAAAATTTCCGATTTCAATTGCGATTACTTCGGAACCAGCTTACACAAATGGCTTTGCGCCCCGTTTGGCACCGGCATGATGTTCGTAAAGAAGGATTTGATTGAGAAAACCTGGCCCATCTTCCCAACGGACAAACCGCAAAGCGGAGACATTCGCAAGTTTGAAGCACTTGGCACACGGTCATTCGCCCCTGAACAAGCCATCGGTCAGGCCATTGATTTTCATAATGCCATCGGCAGCAGGCGCAAACAAGACCGCCTGCACTACCTGAAAAAATATTGGTGTGACGCAGTGACTAAAAATCAGCGCGTGAAGTTGCACATTTCGCTCAAGCCAGAATACTCCTGCGCTCTTGGCACCTTCAGTATTGACGGATTGGACGTGGGTGATATCGCTTCCAAATTATTCAGCGACTACCAAATTCATGTGGTGTCAATCCAGTGGGAAAACATTAATGTAGTGCGCGTAACACCGCATGTGTACACCACTACCAAGGACCTTGACCGGTTTATTGAAGCTGTTGCAAAGATTGGTAATTCGTAAACTGTGTCTATCGGATTGGACGATTCAAATATATTTCACAAAAATTTCTTTCATGAATACAAAAAAAGGCCTTCTTGCTTTTCTCCTGATTGTATCGATTTCTTCGCTGGCCCAAACGAAAACCTCGTTAGCTGTAAAGGGGCTGCAGTCAGAGGTGGAAGTGGTGCGCGATCGCTTTGGCATCAACCACATCTACGCTCAAAATGAACATGATCTTTTTTTCACGCAAGGATATTGTGCTGCCAAAGATCGCTTGTTTCAATTTGAGTTGTGGCGCAGGCAAGCTACCGGCACCACGGCCGAGATACTGGGCACACGAGAATTGAAACGCGATATCGGCACACGACTTTTCAAATTCAGAGGAAATCTCACACAGGAATTCAATCATTATCATCCGCGCGGAGCGGAAATTATTCCAGCCTTCACGGAAGGAATCAATGCATACGTGGCCGAAGCACTCCGCAACCCACTGCAACTTCCGCTGGAATTCAAACTGCTCGGCATCCAACCAGGATATTGGACACCTGAAGTGGTGATCTCCCGCCATCAAGGTCTGCTCGGCAATCTATCACAGGAACTCACATTGGGCCGTGCCGTAGCTACGCTGGGTGCGGATAAAGTTAGAAGCCTGGATTTCTTTGAGCCCGGAGTACCCGAACTGAACATTGACCCTGCCATTCGTCAGCAAGGACTGTTTGACAACATCACAGAACTATACGATGCCTTTCGCAAACCGGTCAGCTTCACACCATCCGATCTCATCGCATCTGCTAATACAGATTGGCAAAAGTTTCAGTCGCTGGCACAAGCCGATGACGAAAGCTACCGGCACATCCAGGAAAAAGAACATCACGCCATTGGTTCTAACAATTGGATCGTGAGCGGAGCACTTTCACAAAGTGGATTTCCATTGTTGGCAAATGACCCTCATCGCGCGTTGGCGGCTCCATCACTGCGCTACATGGTGCATCTGAATGGGCCCGGTTGGAACGTGGTGGGCGGTGGTGAACCAACCATTCCCGGCATTTCCATCGGGCACAACGACTACGGAGCCTGGGGTCTCACGGTATTCGCCATTGACGGAGAAGACATCTACATGTATGAACTCAATCCGCAAAACCAAAATCAGTACAAGTACCAGGGACGGTGGGAGGACATGCGCTCCATTAAAGACACGATCAAAGTAAAGGGCGCCCCCGATGTGTACGTAGAGCACAAGTACACACGCCACGGACCGGTTACAATGATTGATGCTAAAAACAATTCGGCTTATGCTATTCGCTGCGCGTGGATGGAACCGGGTGGATCACCCTACCTCGCCAGCCTGCGCATCGACCAGGCGAAAAACTGGGAAGAGTTTCGCGAAGGTTGCTCCTACAGTCACCTGCCCGGTGAAAACATGATCTGGATAGACCAGCAAGGAAACATCGGATGGCAGGCAGTGGGCATCGCACCCATCCGCAAAAACTGGAGCGGCCTGGTGCCCGTGCCCGGGGATGGCCGCTACGAATGGGGTGGATATCTTCCCATTACTTCATTGCCTCACGTCTTCAATCCATCGAGAGGATATTGGGCAACCGCAAACGAAAACCTGGTGCCACCGGGCTATCCGCATCGCAATGCCGTGGGTTGGGAATGGGCCGACACCTACCGGGCCGACCGCATCAACGAAGTGCTTGGCTCTGGAAAAAAACACTCGCTGGCTGACATGATGCGTTTGCAGTTTGATTACCTCTCCATACCGGCCCGTACGCTCGTGCCTTTTTTGAAAGAAATCAAATCCAACGATCCAAAAACAGAAACCGCACGCGCCATGCTGTTGAATTGGAATTTTGTGTTGGACAAGAATTCCATAGAGGCCGCGATTTATGTGGCGTGGGAAAAAAGGATTTCTGAAAATATCGCACTCTTGTTCGTTCCCGAAAAGGGCCGACAATACATTCGTTCCATTCCACTCAGCAAAACTATCGACTGGATTGTAAACGCCCGGCCTGAGTTTGGCGAAGACCCTGTAAGCAGTCGTGATAATTTTTTGCTGTTCGCGCTGATGCAGGCGGTGACTGATCTCTCAAAAAAGCTAGGGCCTGACATGAAGAAATGGCAATACGGACAACCGGGATATCATCATGTATTGATCAAGCACCCGCTTAGCAATGCGGTGGATGATGCTATAAGAAAAAAATTAGAAGCGGGCCCGCTGCCTCGTGGTGGCTACGGCTCTACACCAGGAATGACGACCAATGCCGATAACCAGCAGGCAGGTGCATCTTTTCGCATAGCCGCTGATGCCAGCGACTGGGATAAGACCATGTTTACCAATACACCTGGTCAGAGTGGCAACCCCGACAGCCCGTATTACAAAAACTTATTCGAGCTGTGGGCCAATGACAAACATTTTCCCGTGTACTTCAGTCGGGAGATGGTAGAAAAATCTGCTGCCGAACGTACTATTTTGAATCCAAAGTAGAATACACATACCTTTGAGGAGATGATCAAGAATCTCTCTATACAGAATTTCAAGTCTATTAAAAGCCTTGACCTTGCTTGCAAGAAAATCAATGTCTTCATCGGTGAACCGAATGCAGGAAAGAGCAACGTGATTGAGTGTATTTCTATGTGGTCGGCTAATCAGACCATTAAGCTTACCAGTTTGATGCGCTTGAAAAATCTTACCGATCTTTTCTTTGATAATCAAACAGACTTGAAGATTCAATTAGGACTTAACGACCTAACTCTTTCTGTCTCTTTTGATGGAAATTCAGGGAGTTTTATTTTTAGTTTTGAAAAAAGTGGTCAGTCTTTCGCAAAAAATTATGCCACAATGAGTGGAGACAACCATGGGCATTCGTTTACACCCAATGAGTTTAACATTAAATCTTATAGATATTCAAGTAATAATCCTAACAATCCGATGCCAGGTCCTCTGAGTATTCCATCAGGAGATAACTTGGTCTCCGTTTTAATTTCGAACTCAAAATTCAAAAGTCTAATTTCAGATTTATTCCGCTCAAAGGGTTTTAGGCTTAATATTCAGCCTATTGAACGTGAACTGCTGCTTTCAAAAGAAGTGGGTGATGATATTTATAGTTATTCTTATTCCAATATATCAGAAACACTAAAGCGGGTAGTTTTTTTAATGGCTTGTATTGAAACCAATGAAAATGCAACCATATTGTTTGATGAACCCGAATCCAATACTTTTCCATTTTATACAAAATATTTTGCCGAACGGCTTACATATGATCAGACCAATCAGTTTTTTTTAACAACCCATAATCCCTACTTGCTGGAATCAATTGTGGCAAAGACCCCACCCGAAAATCTAAATGTAGTAATCACATACATGAAAGACTATGAAACCAAAATCAGGGTACTATCAGGGTCAGAGGTACTAGAGTTGATGGAACTCGATGTTTTTTTTAATCTAAAACGGTACACGGAGTCTGCATGATTTACATTGAATGCGATGCTGATGAAAAACTGAACTACCTTCGGCTAAAAGCCGAAGGGTTTAGTATCGGCTAAAGCCGACTGAAGCAATGCACATAGACTC
>JAIENH010000341.1 GCA_019751475.1 Cyclobacteriaceae bacterium | reverse complement strand
GCTATCAGCTTCAAGATAGCCAATCACATAGAGCTTCAAGTCTTTCGAGGGTGGGTAAAACTGAAATGTCACTTATCAAAGATAGTGCATTTAGGTGTTTCTGTCTTCATAAAAGATGAACGAGTCTTTCAGCAGAGTTTGATAGTTATTCGGTAGTGAGTACCACTATTTTTCTTAGTTTTGAGTTACTTTTTAAACTTCAATGGCCGAAAACACCTACAAGTCCAACACCTTTAAGAAACCCGAAAAAGAAAAGAAGAGTAAAGGAGCTAAAGGCAAATCGCGCTTTAATCTCGATTTTTTTAAAGACCCTCGCTTTCTGCTGGCGCTGGGGTTCTTCCTGCTCATCACTTCACTGTTTCTGTTTACAGCGTTTGTCTCTTATCTCTTTACCGGCAAGGCCGATCAAAGTGTGGTGGAGGCACTGGGCGATACAGCTTTATTAGAATCCGGTAGAGAGACTGACAACTGGCTTGGACTCTATGGAGCCATCACTTCACATTACTTTATCTTTCGCTGGTTTGGTATCTCAGCCTTCTTTTTTCCTCCGTTGATTTTTTTGTTGGGTTTTCGCCTGGTCTTTAAGCGTGAATTGCTCCCGTTCTTTTCAGCTTTCACGTTCTCGATTTTTGCGGGCCTCTGGCTTAGTCTTTTGCTTGGCTACCTCACGCACAGTATTTCAGGTGCTACCGAAATAAGTTTCTTGAGCGGTGGCCTTGGTTATGAATTGGCCTTCCTGGCGGATGGCCTTCTTGGCTGGGGTACATTTCTATTTCTGGTGCTGACACTTTTCATTTTTATTATATACTTCTTTAATGTCACGGCTATCCAGGCCTTTCAAGTGAAAGATCCCAAGCCGATGGGCAACGATGCCCTCACCGCTACGGACGAACAAAACAGTTCTACCTATACAGATGATCGCGACAACTGGCCAGACCTTACGGTGCCAGAGCCGGAACCGGCATTAATTGTGCCGCCTATTCCTGAAGGCCCTGAAGTAAAACTGGATGTTGAACCCGTAAAACCGGAGAAACCTAAGAAGACTGTCGAGCCTGAGTTTACAGTTGAAGAACAAAAGAGTGACACTGAAGTGCTGGCTGATCAACTAGTAGAGGAGAAAGGTTTCTATGACCCTACACTTGATTTGAGTAATTATAAATTTCCACCGCTTGAGTTGCTGAATGAATACGAAGTAGGCAAAGTACAAGTGACGCAAGAGGAGCTCAATCAAAACAAAGACAAGATCATTGCCACGCTTGTCAACTTTAAGATTGGCATTCAAAGCATTAAGGCTACCATCGGCCCTACAGTGACGCTCTATGAAATTGTGCCTGATGCCGGTATTAAAATTTCACGGATTAAAAACCTGGAAGATGATATCGCTTTGAGTTTGTCAGCTCTTGGTATTCGTATCATCGCGCCCATCCCCGGCAAGGGTACCATTGGTATAGAAGTGCCTAATAAAAATCGCGAGATGGTGAGCATCCGCTCGGTGTTGTCATCAGTGGCGTTTCAAAAGACAGATAAGGAGTTGCCGGTGGCATTGGGGAAAACTATCTCCAACGAATTGTTTGTCATGGACCTTACCAAGATGCCTCACTTGCTGGTGGCAGGGGCTACAGGCCAGGGCAAGTCGGTGGGCCTCAATGTAATCCTCACCTCTCTATTATACAAGCGTCATCCGAGCCAACTCAAATTTGTATTGGTCGATCCGAAGAAGGTGGAGATGTCGCTCTTTAGCAAAATAGAGCGGCACTACCTTGCCAAGCTGCCCAACTCTGAGGAGGCCATTATTACCGATACTAAGAAAGTGGTGTACACCCTTAATTCGCTCTGCATCGAAATGGAGAACCGCTACGAGATGCTGAAAGATGCAGGTGCCAAAAATTTGAAGGAGTACAATGCCAAATTCGTGGGCCGCAAACTCAATCCTAAAGAGGGCCATCGCTTCCTGCCATATATTGTATTGGTGATTGATGAGCTGGCCGACCTTATGATGACGGCCGGCAAGGAAGTGGAAACACCCATCGCGCGACTAGCGCAGTTGGCGCGTGCCATCGGCATTCATCTGGTGGTGGCTACGCAGCGACCTTCGGTCAACGTCATCACCGGTGTGATCAAAGCAAATTTTCCGGCACGGTTGTCGTTCCGCGTTACATCAAAGATTGATTCGCGAACTATTTTAGATACGGGTGGTGCGGATCAATTGGTAGGCATGGGCGATATGCTGTTGTCAGCAGGATCAGACATCATCCGGTTGCAGAGTCCGTTTGTTGATACGCCAGAAATTGAAAAAGTCTGTGAATACATTGGCGGACAGCGAGGATATGATTCGGCCTACTTGCTGCCGGAGTTTGAAGGAGATGAAGACAATGGCGCCAACGATGTTGACCTGTCGGAGCGCGATGCGCTCTTTGAAGAGGCTGCCAAACTGATTGTAATGCACCAACAAGGAAGCACCTCCCTTATTCAGCGAAAGCTGAAATTAGGCTATAACCGAGCCGGTCGCTTGATTGACCAATTGGAGGCGGCTGGTATTGTGGGGCCATTTGAGGGGTCTAAGGCCCGCGAAGTTTTAATTAAGGATGAGATGAGTTTGGAACAATTATTGAATAACCTCAAGGAAAAGCATGGCAGTAATTAAATTTGCCGCTTAATCGGACCTACTATCTCATTTTTTACAATGAAAAAGCCACTTCTGCCCGTTTTCCTGTTCTTCATCACGTTTGCCTTGTCAGCCCAGTATGACCCCAAAGCGCTTGAAATCCTGGAGGCCATGAGTAAAAAGTACAGAACAGTGCCATCCTTTGAGGCTTCTTTTTCTTACATCCTTACCAATGATGTGGAGAAAATCAATGAGGAATTTAAAGGCAAGATGACGGTGAAAGGCGACAAGTATAAGTTGGTATTGCCAGAACAAGAAGTGGTTAATAACGGTACTACCATCTGGACGTATCTGCCCGATGCAAAGGAAGTGAACATCGACAAGTTTGACCCGGGTTCTGAAGACCTTAACCCTTCGAAATTTTACGACATCTATAAAAAAGGATTTAAGTATCTCTACCTGGAAGACAAAACGGAAGGTGGTGTGCTGTGTGAAGTGGTGGACCTGGTGCCTGAGAAAAAAGACGCTCAGTATTATAAGGTGAGGATGAATATTGTGAAGAAGGACAAGAGCATTCAAAGCTGGACGATGTTTGACAAGGCCGGTAACCGGTATAAGTATCTCATTACAAAATTCAATACGGCCTTAAAAGTGGATGACGCTTTTTTCACGTTCGACACCAGCAAGTACCCGGGTGTTGAGGTGATCGACCTTCGCTAATTCGTATTCCCATGCCTTCACCACAACCTGTGGAAAAAGCGACTACCGCCATCACGCATTTGCCGTTGATGGAGGATTTTTACACGTTGCAAGGTGAAGGATTTTATCAGGGATCAGCTGCTTACTTTATACGACTCGGTGGATGTAATGTGGGTTGTGTCTGGTGCGATGTAAAAGAATCCTGGCAAGCCGATGCGCATCCTTCGGTAGCCATAGCAGAAATTGTAAAGCGTACCAAAGCATCGGGTGCACCGATAGCGGTGATCACCGGGGGTGAGCCTTCACTCCATAACCTTATGGAACTGACTGCGCAATTGAAACAAGCCGGCCTTCGTACGCATGTGGAAACCTCGGGAGCGTATCCTCTTACCGGCACGTGGGACTGGGTATGTCTCTCACCCAAGAAATTCAAAGCTCCTGTTGAGTCTGTCTATCCGCAAGCAGATGAATTAAAGGTGGTGATTTTTCACAAGAGTGATTTTGAATGGGCAGAAAAAGAAGCTGCCAAGGTGCCTGCTTCATGTCAGCTATTTCTACAGCCGGAGTGGTCAAAAGAAAAAGAGATGCTGCCCTTGATAATTGAGTTTATCAAGAAACACCCTGCCTGGAAGATGTCGCTGCAGGTGCACAAGTATATGGATATTCCATAAAGGGCATTTTCAAACATCGATTCCCTGTTGTTAAAAAGTGTAATTTTAAGTTGTGGGCAAGCTCAAAAACTTTGAGAAAGCATATATCAGTTTAGAGAAGCTAACATCATATTGTCTGAATGAATACCATCCTTATGGCAAGGAAAAGGCAATTGCTTTTAAGTCTGTCTTGGGTATTGGTGTCAATGATGCTCCTTTATTGAAGGATGCTATTTTGCAAGGACTTTCTGAAAATGAATGTATCACACGAGCAAAGGATGAGTACGGTGAACGATTCACGGTGGTAATGAAAATTCGTATCTTTAAGGCGGAGGCGAATGTTACTACGGGCTGGATTTTTAGAACGAGTGAAGATTACCCACGACTAACTAGTTGTTATATTAAGCGAAGAGTAAAATGAGAAGAGAATTAAAATTACTGGATACGGTAGCCATTTTAAAAGATGTGCCTGAAATGAAAGTAGTCTTCGGACAGGTCGGCACAATTGTAGAAAAATTAGGCGAAGATGTATTTGAAGTCGAGTTTGCCGATAGATTGGGTGAGACTATTGCTGAATTTGCTATAAAAGGCCAAGATTTAATGCTTCTTCACTACAATATGGAGTTCGCCTAACATTCATCATTTCTCATTTCATCTACCAGCACTTTTTCAATCAGACCTTTTTGCTCAAAATGAATTGACGGGTTTTGCCTCAATTAACGATTGGGAACGAATTCAGGTGACTTATATCAAAATGTCTTTTGTTCCGTAGCTTTGATGCCGATCATGATAAAATTATTTTTTCAACTCTTAGTATTGTTGGCATCTGTGGTGGCAGTGGCTCAGCCTACACTCAGTACAAAAAATAAGAAAGCCATCGAGCTCTACACAGAAGCCGACAACTTCCGCGTGCGCGGACAGTATCGTGAGGCTCTGGAGTTGCTGCGTCAGGCAATCGAAAAAGACAAGGACTTTTCAGAAGCCTATTTTCGCCAGGCACTCATTTATAAGAGTCTCCGCGACTATGCCACCTCATCCGATTTGTTTTTGAAAGGGTTATCCACCACCTCTGACCCCAAAAAGCAAAAGGCATTTTTCTTCGAATTGGGTGACAACAGCCTGTTGCAAGGTGAGTACGAAAAATCCATTCAGTTTTTGGATCACTACCTCGACAATGAAATTCTGAACAAAGCCAAAGTAGAGCAAGCCTCTATGTGGAAACGAAATGCCCAGTATGCCCTGCGAAACAAAAAGATCAGTTCTCAATTTAAACAACATGAATTAAGTGATACTGTCAATACTTTTGCCATGCAGTACTTTCCGGTGCTCACAGCTGATGAACAGTCATTGATCTTTACCAGGCGCAAGGGTGGAGGCCAGGATGATGATGAAGATCTCGTGGTGTCAAAGAAAGATGCAAAGGGCAGGTGGACGCCACCGGTGTCGATCTCTCCTAATATTAACTCCCCTTTAAACGAGGGCACGTGTACTATTTCAGCCGATGGTCGTCAACTGATTTTTACTTCGTGTACGGGAAGACGTGGGTATGGCAGTTGCGATCTGTTTGAAAGTCGAAAAATCGGGGAGGAGTGGACACTACCGGTGAACCTTGGCCCAGATGTCAACTCTCCTGCCTGGGAGTCACAGCCTTCGCTGTCATCGGACGGACGCATGTTGTTCTTTGTGTCCGATCGTAGAGGCGGTGTAGGGAATAAAGACATTTATGTTTCCTACAAACTCGATGAGAACAAATGGACGAAAGCAGAAAACCTCGGTCCACAGGTAAACACGCCTTATGAAGAAATCTCACCTTTCATTCATGTAAATGGGCGTACACTTTTTTTCGCTTCCAATGGCCGTGCTGGTTTTGGCGGCTACGATATCTACCGCAGTGAGCGCAACAACAGTCAATGGAGCGAGCCGGAGAATTTTGGCTTTCCGGTCAACAATCACGAAGATCAATTTTCCCTTTTTATTACTGCCGATGGTCAGCGTGGTTTTTATTCACACGAAGACAATCAGCGCGTGAATTCTTCACGAATTTTTGAAATCACCGTGCCCGAAGAACTTCAATTGCAATACAAAAGCAACTACGTAAAAGGAATTGTGCGCGACAGAAAAACGCAAAAGCCGCTCAAGGCGAAGGTTGATTTATTTAATATCAACAAAAACGAATTGACCTCGGCCGTGCAATCAGACTCCATCACAGGCGAATACCTGATGGTGCTTACCCAAGGGGCCGATTATGCCCTGTACGTGAGTCGACCCGGGTACCTCTTTCAAAGCCTGAACTTCAATTACGAAAGTCAATTGAATTTGCTGCCCATCGCGCTAGACGTATACCTGGATCCAGCCGAGAAGGGGGCTTCTGCTGTGCTGAACAATATTTTCTTTGAATACAACAAGTACGAATTGAAAGAAAAATCGCTCACGGAGCTAGATAAGGTGATTCGCTTTTTATCCGACAATCCTGGCCTACGGGTAGAGATTAGCGGCCACACAGACAATTCCGGATCGGCTGCTTATAATCTTCAGTTATCACAGAAGCGAGCGCAATCGGTTGCTGCTTACCTTGTTGAGCATGGTATTGCTACCACCCGTGTGGTACAAAAGGGCTATGGTGCGGACAAACCCCTCAAGCCCAACGACACAGAAGAGAACAAGCAGATAAACAGGCGAATTGAATTTCGTATACTCAATTAGGCTGTAGGTCTATTCCCGCCACCCAAGTTTGGGTATTCCTCGCAATTCATCTCGAATTCAAATTATTATTTTGCTACTTTTAAGAGTCATTGACAAAGTAGTCTGTGATGTACCTAAACAAGAGTATGAAATGCCCATCAGCCAATAGTGGATGCAACGTGATAATTAAACATGGGCATTCCATCAGTACAATCTCAGACAAACCAAATAATAAGATGCTATCATTGAAATGTGAATCCACGGGATGCAAAGGTTTAAACAGATGAAATTTTTAGCAGCATTTTTTTTCTGCTGTACCAATTTAATCAGTGGCGCTAGCGCCCAGGAAGTTTCCGTGTCCGGAAAAGTGATTTCGCAGGAAGACGGACAACCCATGCCGGGCATCAACATTGTAATAAAAGGCACCAGCACCGGCACAGTGACGGATGTCAATGGCCTGTACAATTTGCAGGCCCCTTCTTCAGATGCAGTTCTTGTTTTTTCGTTCATCGGATTTGAAACACAAGAAGTTAAAGTCGGCAGGCGGTCGGTCATTGATATAACCATGCGTCCCGACCCCAAGCAATTGGAGGAGGTGGTCATTACAGGGTACCGGGAAGAAAACAGGCGAGCACTTCCCGGTTCGGTGGCGGTCATTAAGTCCGATAAAATTGCAAATGTACCGATCGCTTCCTTCGATCAGGTGTTGCAAGGTCGTGTGCCGGGTATGTTAGTTAGTTCGGGTTCCGGCCAGCCGGGTGCTGCAGCCAATGTGATCATTCGAGGTATCAAATCGTTGAATGGTTCGAATGGACCTCTCTACGTGCTAGATGGAGTTCCAATCACCTCTAACATATTTAACACACTTAATCCTAATGATTTTGAAAGTGTGACAGTTTTGAAGGATGCCACTGCAGCGGCTATCTTCGGTTCGCGAGGCTCAAATGGTGTGATTGTTATTACTACTAAGCGGGGAAAATCAGGCGAGACGCAAGTTAACTACAATTTTCAATACGGTATTTCCTATGCCCCGCAAAATAGACTTGAGGTTATGAATTCGACTGAGAAGATAGATTTTGAATTGCAGACAGGAGGTAGTGTCTTAGCTGGATTAACAAGTGAGGAGATACGGAGACTGAAGCAAATTAATACCAACTGGCAGGATGTACTTTTTCGTGAAGCGAGGACAGTTCAACATGATCTTAGTATGCAGGGTGGAAACGAAAAAACTACTTTCTTCATTTCTGGAAATTATATGGAACAAGAAGGCACTGTTCGTAATACAGGCTTGAAGAGATATACCGCTAAATTTAACTTGCAGCATGAAGCTAATAATTTTCGAGTAGGACTAAGTTCAACATTAGGATATTCCAAAAATCAAAGAACTTTTGAAGGTAATTCATTTATAGGCTCTCCACTTAACGCTGTTCGTTGGAGCAACCCATATGAAAAACCATATGATGATAATGGAGACTACACAAAAATACGGACTGGTCAACCCAACGCTTTACAAGAGCTATTGGAAACACATAATCGATTTAATGATATAAAAGGTATT
>JAIENH010000351.1 GCA_019751475.1 Cyclobacteriaceae bacterium | reverse complement strand
GGGAGACTGCGGAAAAAATAGGGGCCACGATTTCTGTCAAGTCAAAGTTAGGTGAGTTCACGCAATTCACGTTGGCTTTTCCATCCAGGTAGGTGCGCAAACCTGCGCCTAGAAAACACTTTTCTTACACTTGAAAATTCTTCATTATTTTGTCGCGTAGACACGTGAAAAAATTCTTTCGCTACTTCATAATTGGGAATGATCACATTCCTTCGTTCTCAGACTACAAGCGTGCCATGCTCCGTGGCACGTTGGCCCTGATAGCTGCCCTTACATCGGCATTTTATCTTTTTCTGGATTTAGTCAATGACATCCAGGGCTATGCGTCTGTCTATGTGATTAACATCGTGATCTCCATTGTTACCATTTTTCTTAATAAGCGAAAGAAGTACTCGTTGGCCAGCGCGGTGCTGCTCGTGGGACTCAATACATCCATTTATGTTCTCGCTTCAAACGATACCTATCGCACAGGCGTGTACGTCTACCTGGTGTGCATCAGCCTGATGGCACTGGGTATTTTTGGCTTTACAGAAATTTGGCGCGGCATGCTGATTGTGGCTTACAGCGTGGCTCTTTTCCTTTTGGCGTATGTATTTAAGGTAAGGTTATTGCCTATGCCAATGGTAAATCTTACTCCTGAATATATTGATGCTAGTTTCACGGTAAACATCCTGGTGGCATTTGTATTGTGTGCATCGATCATGTATTTTCTCATGAGCGTCAATCATCATTCGGAAGCGGCTTTGCAGGCGATTGTGAAAGAACAACAAATAGCGGAGCAGAAAATAAAGCAACAGAACGAAGAACTCGTAAAAGCCAATACCGAGCTTGACCGATTTGTTTACAGTGCCTCGCATGACTTGCGTGCACCTCTTAGCTCTATCTCCGGCTTACTCATGCTGGCGGAGATGACAGAAGATATCAATGAGCTGCGCACGTATCATGATATGATGAAGGGCCGCATCGACCGTCTTGAGCAGTTTATCCGCGATATCATTCAATACTCGCGCAATGCACGATTTGAATTAACCATTGAGCCCGTGCCAATTGGTGCGGAGCTAAGTGAAATTGTTGACACGCTCAAGTACACACAGGAAGGTAGTCATGTGCAGTTTGACGTAAACCTTAATGATATCAAAACGATCTTCACAGATAAGACCCGGCTGCGAGTAGTTCTCTTCAACCTGATTTCGAACGCGGTAAACTACCAAGACAAACTCAAGGAAAAGAAATTTGTTAAGATCACCGTGCGAAAGGATGCAGGCAAGTCAATCATTACTATAGAAGACAATGGTGTAGGCATTGCTCCGGTTCATCATTCAAAAATCTTTAGCATGTTTTACCGGGCCTCCGATATTTCTCAGGGAAGCGGTCTTGGCTTGTATATCGTAAGCGAGACCCTGGAGAAATTAGGAGGCACTATCACATTTCAATCAATCTTGGGAGAAGGCACCCGCTTCATGGTAGAACTCCCCGCTCGCGCGGAATAAAATCAAACAAGGATTTTCCATAAATCCTTCATTCCTCATTTATATTTGCACCCCTATGGCACAACAAGACGAAAATCTTCTTAAAAAAGTCGTTTCCCACGCAAAAGAGTACGGATTTATTTTCCCATCCAGCGAGATTTATGACGGGCTCGGGGCTGTGTATGACTACGGTCAGAATGGTGTAGAGTTAAAGAACAACATCAAAGAATATTGGTGGCAGTTTATGACCCGTCTGCACGAAAACATCGTGGGCATTGATTCAGCCATTTTTATGCACCCCACTATCTGGAAGGCCTCTGGGCACGTGGACGCATTTAATGACCCGATGATTGACAACAAAGACTCGAAGAAGCGATACCGCGCAGATGTGCTGGTGGAGGATGCAGTGGATAAAATGAAGGAAAAAATTGAGAAGGAAATAGAGAAGGCGGCTAAGCGTTTTGGTGACTCGTTCGACAAGGCTATGTTCGCTTCTACCAATGCGCGAGTGCTGGAATATCAAAAGAAGATTGATGAAACGAATGCGCGCTTGAAGGACGCCATGGCTAACAATGACATGGTAGCTATGAAGCAACTGGTGCTTGACTTGGAAATAGCAGATCCTATTTCCGGCACCAAAAACTGGACGGATGTACGTCAGTTCAACCTGATGTTTTCCACCGAGATGGGATCCATCGCTGAAGATGCTAACAAAATCTATTTACGACCAGAAACAGCCCAGGGAATTTTCGTCAATTTTCTCAACGTGCAGAAAACTGGCCGGATGAAAGTGCCGTTTGGTATCGCTCAGATTGGCAAGGCTTTCCGCAATGAGATCGTGGCGCGCCAATTCATTTTCCGCATGCGCGAATTTGAGCAGATGGAAATGCAATTTTTTGTGAAGCCGGGAGAGGAGATGAAATGGTATGAGTTCTGGAAAGAGAAACGTATGAAGTGGCACCAGGCTCTCGGCTTTGGCACTGAGAACTATCGCTTTCATAACCATTTGAACCTGGCGCACTATGCAAATGCTGCGTGTGACATTCAGTTTAATTTTCCAATGGGCTTCAAAGAATTGGAAGGCATTCATTCGCGCACGGACTTCGACCTGAAGAGTCACGAGAAATTCTCTGGAAAGAAACTTCAGTATTTCGACCCTGAAGACAATCAGAGCTATATTCCGTACGTGATTGAAACCTCCATCGGACTTGATCGCATGTTTTTGGCTACGCTATCAAATTCTTACCGCGAAGAGAAGCTCGGAGATGATAATGATCGCGTAGTGCTTGCATTGCCGCCAGCGCTGGCGCCCAACAAAGTGGCTATTCTGCCGCTCGTGAAAAAAGATGGCTTGCCGGAAAAGGCAGAAGCTATCATGAACGACTTAAGGTTTGACCTGCGCTGCTACTACGAGGACAAAGACACGATTGGAAAACGATATCGCAGAATGGACGCCATTGGTACGCCTTACTGCATCACAATTGACCATCAGACTTTGCAAGACGACACCGTCACCATTCGTCACCGCGATACCATGAAGCAGGAGCGAGTTTCAGCTGCCTCACTGAAGGGCACACTGCGAGAATCGTGCTCGCTCACCGCAATACTTAAGAAATTGTAGGGATCGCACTAGAAATTGAATCAGAAATTTTCTGCGCAAATCAGCGTGAATTTATTAATCTGCGGTATCAGCGGGATAAGAAATTTCTCAACGAGAATTTTTTCTATCTTTACCGCCAGTAAGGGGTGCCTTAAAACAACGGGCTGAGATCATACCCATAGAACCTGATACCGGTAATGCGGTCGAAGGGAGGTAATGCTGATCGTCATGTGACGATCAGAAGTAGCAATAGCAAGTACATTCCCCTTGTGTGCCTGCGGTTAACAAAAATCGCACGTAACATGAAAACTATTTTTCTTATCGCAGTGATGGCCGGACTTTCGCACGTGACCTCAGCGCAATTCTCTGTAACCGGCACGGTGCGTGATGCGAAAACAAAGCGTGCCCTGCCGGGTGCTACTATTCAGTTAGACGGAAAAACTTCTTCCGTGACGGATGACTTCGGTTGGTTTAGACTTGACAAAGTAGCAGGAGGAGAGCACACGCTTGCCGTGAAATTTCTGGGCTATGCTGAAGAGAAGGAAATCATTCAAGTGTCTGGTTCCACTTCCGTAGAAATGGAATTGGAGGAGGCCTCCACCCTTACCGATGAAGTAGTAATTATGGCTACCCGCGCCAATGAAAAAACACCCACCACATTTACCAACGTTGGCCGCTTGGCAATTCAGAAACAGAACTTTGGTCAGGACTTGCCACTGCTCCTCAACTGGACGCCTTCGGTAGTCACCACCTCCGATGCAGGTGCGGGCATCGGCTACACCGGCATTCGCATTCGCGGAAGCGATGCCACCCGAGTGAATGTCACTATCAACGGTATTCCATACAACGATAGCGAGTCGCAGGGCACATTTTGGGTCAATATCCCTGACATTGCTTCGTCCACACAGAGTGTGCAAGTGCAGCGGGGCGTTGGCACATCCACAAACGGGGCTGGGGCTTTTGGCGCCAGTGTCAACCTGCAAACCAATTCGCTGCAAGCAGAGCCTTACACCGAAATGATGACGGCCTTCGGTTCGTTTAATACAAAACGTTACACACTCAAAACAGGAACCGGCCTGATCAACAACCGGTGGGCATTTGATGCACGGGCATCTAAAATTACCTCCGATGGATATGTGGAGCGTGCAGCCTCTGACCTCGCATCGTATTACATCAGCGGAGGATATTACGGAAAGAAGACAGTGATAAAAGCCATCACATTTGGGGGTCGCGAGAAAACTTATCAATCATGGTATGGTGTTGACGGTGAAACACTCCGCACCAATCGCAGGAAGAATTTTGCAGGCGCCATCTATGGTGCTGATGGAGAAATCTCTCGCTATTACGACAACCAGGTGGACGATTATCGCCAAGACCATTACCAACTCCATGCTTCGCAGCAGATTGGTAAGTATTGGAATGCAAATGCGTCACTTCATTATACGTATGGTCGCGGGTTTTATGAAGAGTATAACCAGGCACAGCCCTTTAGCAGCCTTGGCCTGCAGGACATTGTATTGAAAGACACTACGCTTACTTCAAGTGACGTGATTGTTCGCAGGTGGCTCGACAATCATTTTTATGGTGGTACATACTCATTCAACTATTCGAAAGGAAAAACGGATCTGATCATTGGTGGAGGCTACAATCAATATGCCCATGCTCGTCATTTCGGTGAGGTGATCTGGATGCAATATGCCGGTGAAGTGCCAACGCGTCACGTCTATTACGATGGACGTGCACAGAAAAATGATTTTAATACGTTTGTGAAATGGAATTTTGACCTTTCTCCAAGGCTGAATTCATTTGTTGACGTACAGTTCCGTGCGGTTGATTACCGCACAGACGGCACTCGCAATGACCAGACTCCGTATGACGTGCGGGACAACTTTCGTTTTTTCAATCCCAAAGCTGGCGTGAGCTATTTACTTTCTGACAAGGCCACATTGTATGCATCGTATGCGGTAGCTCATCGTGAGCCAAATCGTTCTGACTACCTGGATGGTGATGTCAAGCCGCGGCCTGAGCGATTAGGAAATTTTGAAGCGGGTTTTCGAAAGACTACATCGCGATGGGCCGCGGAAGTAAATTACTACTTAATGAATTACACCGACCAACTGGTCCTGACGGGCCAGCTTGATAATGCGGGATTTCCCATCCGTGCGAACGTTGGGAAAAGCTATCGTACGGGCATTGAGTTATCCAGCTCACTGCGACTTTCCAATCAATGGCAATGGAATGCCAACGCAACATGGAGTGTAAATAAGAATAAAGATTTCGTTGTCACGGAAAACAATACAACCACCACACGAAACACAACGATTATTTTGTCCCCATCATTGATTGCGGGCAGTCAGCTTACGTGGCAACCGCTTCAAAACGTTCAACTTACTTGGCTGGGCAAGTATGTTGGTAAGCAGTATTTGGACAACACACAAAGTGAAGCCCTTACCCTGGATGATTATTTTCTTAACGATCTGCGGCTAAACTACCAAATGCCGGTAAAGGGTTTAAAAGAATTGGGTTTTGGTCTTTTGATTAACAACCTGGCCGATGTGCGCTATTCATCGAATGGGTATGTGTTCGATGGCACAACCTATTACTATCCACAAGCTGGCAGAAACTTTTTGATGATGGCGACAGTCAAGTTCTAACATTTTTTGCTTCACATTTGTTATTTTTAGGAATATGAAGAAGGGTATCTTGGTCTTATCGCTGGTCAACTTTAGTTTGAGTGTATGCTTAGGTCAGATCGCTTCCAAAACCTCAAAATATTATCATCACTCTCTTAAGCGGCAGTCTTGCTTTTTTGCGTTAATAAGTAATTCAAACATTGTAGAATTAGACCCTAAGGCCGATTCGCTTCTTTTGAAAGATTTTTTTTCAAACCCTAGTGAAAGTAACTTAAGGAAACAATTTGTTACAGACATGAAGGAAATTGAGGCACTTCAGACTTCACAAGATTCCTTACTTGTTTATGGTAATTTTGAACTGATACTCCCTTCTGGCGGAAAAATGATTGATTATTCTAATATGGTTTTTAGTACACCCGTTCCCGAGAGCAGACTATATTCTTATAACAAGAGTTCCTTCCCGTACTATACAGGTATAAGAAGTTTGAATCACAATTCTATTAACGTCTCTTTTCTTATCCGGAATAAATAGGATTGCTTATTACCTGATGTTACGCACTTAGTGATTTCTTAGTGTCTTTGTGCCTTCGTGGCAAAGTGAAGGGTAGCAAATTTAGGCCACAAAGGCACAAAGACTCGAAGTTTCACACCTGTGTGCCATAGCACTACGGTGCGCAGGCACAAAGAAGGATTTATTCAAATTATATTTCATGCGTAACATCAGTTTTTACAATTCTTTCTTTACCACTTAAATCCTGAATGATTTGCCCATTTTCAAAACCATTCTTTTGAAAGAGGGTATCCACTTGCGTCCCCAACGTTTCATTGATCTCCACAGCTAAAAATCCACCTGGCTTCAGGCATGCATGTGCCTTTGTAGCGATGGCTTTATAAAATACCAGTGGATCATTATCAGGAACAAAGAGTGCTGTATGCGGCTCAAAGTCTACTACATTTTGCTTCATGGCTGTTTTTTCTGTCATCATCACATAAGGTGGATTGCTCACTATAGCATCCAACTTTCCAAATGACAACGGTTCTGTGAGAATGTCATGCAAATGAAATTGTACACTGGCCTTTAGCTGGTCGGCATTTTTTTTGGCAGTAGTCAGTGCTTCTGCGCTAATGTCAGTTGCCAGGACGGTTGCCTGTGGCAATTCAAGGGCAAGGGTAATGGCTATGCAGCCGCTGCCGGTTCCAATGTCAATAATCGTGATGGGCTTTTCGCTTCCGCGAAAGCGATTGACTACTGTTTGTATCAATAATTCCGTTTCAGGCCTTGGTATCAATACCGAAGGTTTGACCGAGAATTTTCTTCTGTAAAAATCAGCTTCACCTAAAATGTATTGCACAGGCTCATGCTGATTCAGCCGCTTCATCCACGTCAATAGAGTTGCCTCATCGTATGTAATAGTCTTTCCCACCGTAACATCAGTTCGCGAAAGCCCCAGATGGTCAAGCAACAGATAGATGATTGCTTCTTTTTCCTCAATCGATTCGGAAATGGATAAAGAACCAACTAACTGATTAAACAATGTGCGCGAATTGCCGGTCATATCTTCAAGTGTAGTCAAGGTATAACAGAGATGTGGAGTATTCAAATCGTTTTGATTTTACATTTCGTTGTTCCATCTTTCTACCATGCAGCACGAGATTTTTATGCAACGAGCCCTGGAGCTTGCGCAATTGGGCGCAGGCCACGTGAGTCCTAATCCGCTGGTGGGCTGCGTGATTGTGCTTGATGGAAAAATAGTAGGTGAGGGCTGGCATAAAAAGTATGGCGAAGCACATGCCGAGATAAATGCCATTAACGCTGTGGCGGATAAAAATTCCCTTCGTGAAGCTACTGTGTATGTCAATTTAGAGCCATGCTCGCATCACGGTAAGACGCCACCGTGTGCCGATCGACTGATTGAATTGGGCGTGAAAAAAGTAGTGATCGCCAATTTAGATACAAATCCGCTGGTAGCTGGAAACGGTATAAAGAAATTAAGAGAATCAGGAGCAGAAGTAATCACCGGAGTGTTGCAAAAGCAAGGCCGTGAATTGAACAGACGCTTTTTCACGTACGTGGAGAATAAACGCCCATACATCGTGCTGAAGTGGGCACAAACTGTGGATGGATTTATTGCGCATGAGAATTATGAATCCAAGTGGATCAGCAACGAATACTCCCGTCAGTGTGTGCATCGCTGGCGAAGCGAGGAGGAAGCAGTATTGGTTGGTACCCGTACAGCCCAACATGATAACCCACAACTCTCGGTGCGCGACTGGTCGGGTAGAAATCCCATGCGCATTGTGTTGGATCGTTTTCTACGGTTAAGTAGCGCATTGCATTTATTTGACCGCTCGCAACCTACTCTTTGTTACAACCTGCTCAAGCACGAAGAGCATTCTAATCTCACGTTAATCAGATTGACTGAAGAAATTTTTTTTGACGACATGATTAATGATTG
>JAIENH010000617.1 GCA_019751475.1 Cyclobacteriaceae bacterium | reverse complement strand
AAAAACGTATTGTTTCAAAATGCCTCCGGAGATGGAAAGTCGATTAAGCCGGAAGGTTTTCTATTTCCCATGGAAAAGTGGCATCTCCATGCCGAGTTTAAAAATGGACAAGCCGTTGGCGGTAAAATACAATTCGTCTGGATGTTTGGCATAATTGGAATATTTGTATTGTTGCTGGCGTGCATCAATTTTATGAATCTGAGCACGGCCCGCAGCGAAAAACGCTCGAAGGAAGTGGGCATCCGTAAAGTAATGGGCTCCGTACGCAATCAATTGGTCAGTCAATTTATGAGCGAGTCCTTATTGGTGGTGATACTGGCTTTTTTGTTGGCAGTAGCCATAGTTACATTGTCACTGTCGTGGTTCAACGACTTAGCAAGCAAGAAGATGACCATTCCGTGGGGCAATTCTTCTTTCGTTTTTATGTCTCTTGCTTTTATTGTTATTACAAGTCTGTTGGCTGGGAGTTACCCTGCGCTGTACTTATCCTCTTTCCATCCTATCAAAGTGTTGAAAGGCGCTTTCAAAGCAGGACGCTTTGCCACCGTACCCAGAAAAGTGATGGTTGTTTTTCAGTTTACTATTTCTATCGCACTCATCATCGGCACGGTAGTGGTGTACCAGCAAATACAGCATGCCAAAGACAGACCTACCGGCTTTGATCGTGAAGGCATCATCCACTTACAAATTCGCACCGAAGACCTGGCCAAAACAAACTACAACACCCTGCGGCACGAACTCCTCTCAACAGGTGTGGTTGAGAATATGGCTAAATCAGATTTCCCCATCACGGGGGCAATGGCTGCAGAGGCTTCGTTAACGTGGGAAGGAAAAGACCCCGCCTTTCGGCCAATGGTGGCAATCAATAGTTGTAGCCATGATTTCCCGAACACAAGCGGTTTTGAATTCTTAGAAGGGCGCGACTTTTCACGAGAGCTTAGCACTGATTCTTCTGCAATAATCGTCAATGAGATGTTCGCGAAACTTCTTTCTGACAAAAGTGTGATTGGCAAAACAATACAATTTGGTTATAGCAAGAAAAGGCACATCATTGGGGTAATCAAAGACCAGGTGCGATGGACACCCTTTTCAAAACAATCACCCCACATTTATTACTTAAAATATATTGACAGGGGCTACTTAACCGTAAAGCTAAAACCGTCTATAGCCGCGCGCACCGCTCTGGATAAAATTGAAACAGTCGTAAAAAAGCATGACCCGGGAGCACCTTTTGATTACAAATTTGTAGACGATGATTACGCACGGCTATTCAAAGATGAAGAACGCATTGGCAAGATTGCCAGTGTATTTGCCGTGCTTGCTATTTTCATCAGTTGCCTGGGCATTTTTGGCTTGGCTTCTTTTACAGCCAGCCAGCGTATCAAAGAAATAGGCATTCGCAAGATATTGGGCGCCTCCATCTTCACGCTATGGAAAATGCTGTCGCGAGATTTTGTTTGGCTGGTAGTCATTTCCATTTTGGTGGCCGCGCCACTGGCCTACTATTTCGCCAACCGTTGGCTCCAGCAATATGATTATCACACTGAGATTGCATGGTGGATCTTCGCTGCTACCGCTATGGGCGCGCTGACGATTACACTACTTACAGTAAGTTATCAATCCATTAAGGCTGCATTGGCTAACCCGGTGGATAGTTTACGATCGGAATAAAAAGTAGGCAGTCACCAGTAGGCAAAGCTGCCAACTGCATACTGCCTACTAAAACAAATAGAATTTTGAATAAAAGATCAACCAATCCACCTAAAAAATCAGCCTCTACCTCTTCCCCCGATGAATTGTCTCGGTGCGATCAGGGCCGGTAGAAATGAGCGAGATGGGCACGCCTAGCTGGGCTTCTAAAAATTCTACGTACTCACGAAGCTCGGCAGGCAAATTATCTTCGCGGACATCTTTGAGACTGCAATGCCAGCCTTTCAAATCGCGGTAGATCGGTGTGATGTTTTCGTTGATCAACTCATAGGGCACCTGCTCGGTGATGGTGCCGTCACTCAGCTTGTATTGTGTGCACACTTTGATGGAAGGGAAAATACTGAGTACATCAGCCTTCATCATCAGCAACTGTGTGACACCGTTGATCATGATGGAGTACTTCAGTGAAGGCAGGTCTATCCATCCACACCTGCGTGGCCGGCCGGTGGTGGAGCCAAACTCGTTTCCCTGCTTGCGTATGGCTTCTCCGTCTGCATCCAGTAACTCGGTAGGAAAAGGGCCACTACCTACACGAGTACTATAGGCCTTAAATATTCCATACACTTCACCGATGTGGCGAGGGGCTACGCCCAGACCTGTGCAGGCTCCGGCTGTAACCGTATTCGAACTGGTGACAAACGGATAACTTCCAAAATCAATATCTAACAAAGAGCCTTGGGCGCCTTCAGCCAAAATCGTAGACCCTTTCTTGAGTTCCTGGTTTAAAAAATATTCGCTGTCGATGAGTTTAAATTGTTTTAAGAACTCAACTGCTTCCAGAAACTGTTTCTCTAAGGCATTCCAGTCAAATTCAATTTGGTGTTGATGCTTGCTGAGAATCTCCAGATGCAAACCCACCAGTTTGGCAAGCTTATCTTTGAAAGTTGGCGCTAGCACATCGCCCACGCGCAACCCCTGGCGACCAATCTTGTCCTGGTACGATGGGCCGATGCCTTTCAGCGTAGAACCGATTTTATTTTCTCCCTTGGCTTTCTCCTGCACCTGGTCTAGCAGGCGGTGGGTAGGAATAATGAGCGTGGCTTTCTTTGAAATAAAAAGATTGGAGGTGATATCAAGATTAAACTTCTGTAGTTTCTCAATTTCCGTCTTGAATACAATCGGATCTAGCACTACACCGTTGCCAATCACATTGCGGGTTTTATTGCGAAAAATCCCTGAAGGGATCTGGTGCAGCACGTGCTTGATGCCATCGAACTCCAGCGTGTGGCCGGCATTGGGCCCACCCTGAAAGCGGGCCACCACATCGTAGCGTGGAGCCAGTACGTCCACAATCTTTCCTTTTCCTTCATCGCCCCACTGAAGGCCGAGGAGAACATCTACTTTCATGTGTTAAATTCTTTGTTTTATTTTTTGGCGATTGCTTCCTCCTCGGTCTGTATCACCTGGAAAATGGCATTGAGTTTTGTTATGACTAAGAGTTTTTTCACGCTTTCAGAAGGCTTCATCAAAAAAACCTCTCCCCCTTTGTTGCGAAATTTCGTCAAGATGGTAATCAATACACCAATGCCACTACTATTCACATAGCGCAGGTTTGAGATGTCGATGATACAAAGGGTGACCTGGTGACTGAGGGCTTCGTTTACAGCCTCCACCAGGCGCGTGCCATTATCTTCTCCGATCAGGTCGCCTGAGATGCGGAGGATAAGGGTGCCGGATTTTATTTCTTGTGCAAAGTTCATGTCTTTCGGTTTTCGCAGTGCGTTTTGGTGCAACTGGCGTACAAAATTAAGGAGTGGTGAACAACATCAAACTGAAGAAGTTCCTCCACGGTATTTTGAATAGTCTGGATGCGCGGGTCGCAAAATTCAACTACTTTATGGCAGTCGGTGCAGATCAGGTGGTCGTGCTGGCGCGACCCGTACGATTTTTCGTACTGAGCCTGGTTTTGCCCGAATTGATGGCGCGTCACCAGGTCGCAGGCTACCAGAAGGTCAAGCGTGTTATAAACCGTGGCGCGGCTTACCCGGTAGTTCTTGTTTTTCATGTTGACGTAGAGCGACTCCACATCAAAATGGCCGCTGAGCGAATAAATCTCTTCGAGAATGGCGTAGCGCTCGGGTGTTCTGCGCAAATCCTTGTTTTCGAGGTAAGCGGTAAAAATCTTCCGTACTTCTTCGTAGAGTTTGGGGTTCAAAGGCATACCGGGTACAAATATAGGTTTTGCCTTCAGACTTGTTTGTGGCGAGGGTGTATTTCAAATTGTTAGCTCACTCTGTGATCCTCTGTGGACACCGTGGTTAAAAATTCAAAACCACAGGGAGCACAGGGTTCACGGAGAAATTCACGGGGTCTATCAACGACATATTCTATGCTTTGTTAGGGAAATGAAGGTTATAACTCCATCTCCGCGGTTATCTTTTTTACCGCAAAGGTCGCAGAGAAATAAACGCAAAGTTCCGCAGAGGCTTTATGAATTCAAACATAAAAAAACCACCCTGAACATTTAATCAAGCACGGTTCACGGTGGCGGAGTCAAAGCGAGATACTTTTACCACGCCCTCCACTTTTTCCAGTTTGGTGATGAGCAGGTCGAGGTGACGGGTGTCATTTACATATAGCATAATCTCACCTTCAAAGATGCCTTGCTCCGTGCGGAAGGCGATGGAACTCATGTTCACTTTCAGTTCTTCGGAGATAATCTTCGATACATCGTTAATGAGACCCACGCGGTCGGTGCCGACAACTTTCAAACCAGTAAGAAAAGCCACTTCGTGCTGCGATGTCCACTTTGCTTTGATTACACGGTTGCCATGGTTCGAAAGTAGTTCCGGGGCGTTGGGGCAATTCGTGCGGTGGATCTTGATGCCTTCGTTTACGGTTACAAATCCAAACACCTCATCACCCGGAATAGGTGTGCAACACTTGGCAAGTTTGTACTCCACCACATCCATGTCTTCGCCAATCAAGAGCACGTCATCGTAAGGACTCTTGGTAGTTGGGATTGTCTCGTGGCTCTTAGCGTCAGGCAAGTCGGCAGGTCTGTGCAGTCGCGGAGGTTCCGGCTTATAGTCCTTAAACCGCTTTAATTCATTAAGACCGATCTTCCCGACACCCACTTCAAAGTGCAGCTCAAATTGTGAATTGACGTGGAAGAAATTGCGCATCTGCTCAAATACCTGCGGTATGGCTTCAATCTTAAGTTGTTTGAGTTTTCGATGAAGCACTTCTTTGCCCTCATCAGCCACGTTGCGTTTGTCTTCTTTAAGAAGGTCTTTGATCTTGGACTTGGCTTTTTGCGTCACTACAAACCTTAGCCAGTCTTCGTTGGGCTTTTGCTTGGATGAAGTAAGTATCTCTATCTGGTCACCGTTTTTGAGCACGTGGTTGATGGGCACCAGCTTCTGATTAACTTTAGCTCCAATGCACTTGGCTCCGATGTCGGTGTGAATTTCAAAAGCAAAGTCGAGGGCGGTGGCACCTACCGGCAATGTCTTGAGCTCTCCCTTCGGGGTGAAAGCAAAAACTTCTTCCGTGAAAAGATTTCCCCTGAAATCATCTACAAATTCCAACGCTGTCAAGTCTTGCCGTTCCAGCGTTTCACGCACACGCACCAACCATTTCTCCAGGTTAGATTCGTGGTTAGATACACTGTCTTTATATTTCCAATGAGCTGCGTAGCCCTTCTCAGCAATTTCATCCATGCGCTTGGTGCGAATCTGAACCTCCACCCATTGGCCATTCTTGGCCATAACCGTGGTGTGCAACGATTCGTAGCCATTGGCTTTTGGTGTACTGATCCAATCGCGCAGCCTGTCGGGGTTGGGTGTGTAATAATCAGTAACAATGGAGTACACTTGCCAGCAAAATGATTTTTCCTGCTCTAAGGGTGTATCGAGAATGATCCGCACAGCAAACAAATCATAGACCTCTTCAAAAGGTATGTTTTGCTTGCGCATCTTATTGTAGATAGAAAAAATAGACTTGGGCCGGCTCTTAATTTCGTATTCGATCTTTAAGTGGTCGAGTTCTTCTTTCACCGGGGCCACAAACTGCTTGATGAATTTGTTTCGTGAAGCGCGTGTCTCATCAATTTTGTTCGCGATGTCGCGATAAACAGCATGGTCAGTGAAGCGGAGGTACAAATCCTCCAACTCGGTCTTAATAGCATTCAACCCCAGGCGGTGTGCCAGCGGTGCATACAAATAAATGGTTTCAGAAGCCACCTTGAGCTGCTTGTTACGGGGCATGCTTTCGAGCGTGCGCATGTTGTGCAGGCGGTCAGCCAACTTGATGAGAATCACCCGCACATCTTCCGACAAGGTGAATAGCATCTTACGGAAGTTTTCTGCCTGGGCAGAAGTGCCATACTCAAATACACCCCGGATTTTAGTGAGGCCGTCAACGATCTTGGCGATCTTCTTGCCAAACATCCGCTCAATGTCCGATAGCTCAATGTCAGTATCCTCCACCACATCGTGGATGATGGCCGCAATGATGGAGGTGGTGCCCAGGCCGATTTCCTCCACGCAAATTTCCGCTACCGTGAGCGGGTGAAAGATGAATAGCTCACCCGACTTCCTGCGCATGTCCTTGTGGGCCTCCAGCGCCAGGGTAAAAGCCTTCTTTATCCGCTTGGCATCGTCCCCCTTCAAAATGGGCTTGGCCTTGCGCAAGAGCCTTCGATAACGGCTGATCAGCTCCTTTTTCTCCTCCGCAGAATCAATTGTTGTGGCTGTTACCAAGTAGATTTCTTTATTGGACTTCTATGCTAATGAATAATCTCTAAATTTGCACTCCCTTTTCTAAAAAACCACGTTTTTTGAAGGGGAAAAAAGATATTTCGCGCATGTGGCGTATCCCGATCCCGATAGCTATCGGGATCGGGAGGCAGCCGGAGCCAACCTCCGAATGTCAGACTTTGAAAAAGTCTTAAGTCAAATGTGCAAGTTTGAAGTAGTAAGCGCATGTGGCGTAATTGGCAGCCGCGCCAGACTTAGGATCTGGTGCCGCAAGGCGTGGGGGTTCGAGTCCCTCCATGCGCACGAAATCAGTACGGAAGGAAGGCCAAACGGGCCTCCCTTTCTGAACTGACGGATCGATGAACGTGTAACTAAAAAGTAATTCCTTGAATATCACATTAGACCAGCCCTCCGCTACGGACGGCCTCATCAAAATAACGCTGAACGCCAGCGACTACCAACCCAAAGTAGAGAAGAAGGTAAAGGAGTACTCCCAGAAAATGAACATCAAAGGCTTCCGCCAGGGCAAAGTGCCTTCAGGCGTGGTGCGCAAGATGTTCGGCAAATCCATCCTGGTGGAGGAAGTAAATCATTTGCTCTCTCATGCAGTATCTGACTATATCAAAGAAAAGAAACTGAACGTTTTGGGCGACCCACTCCCCAACCAAGAGAAGGCCCGCCTTATCGACTGGGACAATCAACAAGAGTTTGAGTTTGAATTTCAAGTAGGGCTCTTTGAAGATTTCACTTTAGATATCTCAAAGAAAGTCAAGATCAAATCGCATGTAATTGCGGTAGATCAAAAAGTAATGGATGAAACGCTGGAAGATGTCAAGAGAAGATTCGGCAACATTACCTACCCTGAGGTGAGCGGAGAAAATGACAACCTCTTTGGTGAAGTGGCCATAGGCGATGGCGAAAAGAAATCTTCGTACATCCCGGTTGCGAAGATTTCCAAAAGTGAGCAGAAGAAATTCATCGGCCTGAAGAAAGGTGACATCGTCACATTCGATATTCAGAAGCTGTCTTCCGATGCTGCTGTGCTGGCCCAGGCCATCAACGTATCAGAAGAAGAAGCCAAAGCAGCCCAAGGCACGTACACGCTTACAGTGACTAACATCAGCAACATGGAGCATGCCACCATGGGCCAGGACTTGTTTGACAAGGTGTTTGGCAAGGACGTGGTGAAAAGTGAGACGGAATTCTTAGATAAGATTAAAGAAACCATCTCCGAAAACTACAAGCGCGAAACAGACCACCTGTTGGAGCATGAAATTCAGCATTACCTCGTTGATCACACTCGCGTCAATATGCCCGACAGCTTCCTGAAAAACTGGCTCAAGGCCTCCGGTGACGGCAAGATCACCGATGAAGTGATTACCAAGGAGTTTGAGGAGTATAAGACCGGCCTTAAGTGGGACTTGATAAAGAATAAGATCACCGAGCAACACAACATTACGGTGGAGGGCAACGAGGTGAAAGACCGGGCGAAGCAACTGATAGCCCAGCAATTTGGCGGCCCTGCCATAGCCGAGCAGTTGGGTGACAAGTTTGATTCTATCGCCAACAATTACCTATCAGGTCAGGATGGCAAGGGCGAAAATTTTATGCGTCTGTACAATCAGATCAAGCATGAAAAGATCATGGCCGCGGTGAAAGAGCAGATCACCGTTACAGAAGAAAAGGTGACCCTGGAGGAATTTAAGAAGGTTGCTGAAAGCCACCGGCATT
>JAIENH010000133.1 GCA_019751475.1 Cyclobacteriaceae bacterium | reverse complement strand
ATTGTCAGCAATGATCAATGCTTCCTTAAGAGTTTTGTTCGTTATAAGTTTAGAGTTAATTAGGTAGCGATAAACCTTCGAGAAATTATTACTTAGCCCATCAGACGTTACTGCGTTTTCAAGCCAAACAACTGCGTTGTTTCTTTTTCCGCGCTGATAGACAAAATTGAATACATCTCTCTTGTCCTTGAAGCCCTCAATGGTAATACCGGACGTGACTAATTTGGAGTATAACTCTTCAAATTTTATTACGCTCTGTTGATTTTCGTGGGTCTTAATGAATAAGTCTTCTCGGTATTCGTGATCTATCCGATAATATTCAACCTCTCCTTCATTGTTTCTCTTGAGAAGTATACAGTAATGTCTCTGCTTAAATACTTCAAAAATTATAAAGCTATTAGCGGCTGAAGGAAAGTAATGGTGAATTGTTTCTTTATCGCCAGGCTTATTATCAACAAACGACATCCGTTTCCCATCAATGATAAAAAGGAAGTTTAGGGCAAATACTAACGTACTTTTACCAATGTTATTCGGCCCTACTAATTGAATAGAGTCGGCATCGTCCAGTCTTACAATCGCTTTACCGTAGGTAGTGGAATTCAGTATGATTATCCTGTTCAGCATTCTTCCTAGGTATTAATAATTTATTCCACAGAGTTCATTCTACATGCTAATTTATCGCTTGCATATGACAATTTCAGTGGAAGGCAAAAAATTTAAAAATTCTACAGGAAGGGGAGACCTTACAGATGGTACAAGATATAGAAAATCTAAACACATATCGAATTGCATATTCTATAAGCCTCAATCGGGTGGATACATTATATAATCTCCGACATCTTCTTTAAATCCTTCATTTTCTTTTTTTGAACCTTTTTGATTTTCCAGTCTGGTCAATCTTCTGCCCATTCAATCACGTTTTTCGAAATCCAATAGTGCGATCTGCATGGTAGGTTCCAATTACCTATTGAAGGGTACAGAGAGGCTGCTTCACCGTCATAAATCAATGTCCATCGCCTAGGAGAAATTTTCGTAGAGATTTCTGTTTTGCACCCGCACGGACATAAGTGTAAGGCCATTGAATACTCGATAGAGACATACAATATGCCTTCAGCAAGTGATTCTGGAGCCGACTTAACAAATTCAACCTTGAAAGTCTTCGTTAATTGTTTCATTGGTAAATATTGTATACGAGCTATACATCTCGTGGTCCAAGTCATGATATACGCCAAATAACTTCTTCCATTTAATGATTGCGAAAGTCGCATTCAAAGCATTCAGTTCGGCTATTTGAATATTCTGTTCGTAAATATTGTCTTGCTTAACGTTTGATATCCACCTTGAGTAGTCGTTGGCTCCGTCTGTTACTCGTGTTGTTGTCTTTACCTGACCTTTAATTTTCTGATCAATTTCTGTTAAACTAATGCCACAGTGTATAAAAGATATGTTCCTTTCATCCAAGTGCTTCAGGATTACTGATTTGTTTTCGCTAGGATCAATAGCAAGAAATACAAACGTCATTTCAGATAACTTCTCGACATTTGAGGCATTCAAATCATATGGATGTGAACGAATGTGTTTATGCATGTTTGAGTAAATTCGATTGTAATAGTCTGTTTTCTTGAGGTGCTCAAAGAATATTCCCTTTTGCGCAGCACCAGGAGCGCGAAAGGCGTTGTGTTGAAGAAAGTTGTCTCCATCAAATAAATGAATTTCACGAACAGGGCATTTGGCTAGAAAATCCAGAATGTATGAGCCGGTACCGCCAAGACCCACAATGGCGACTTTCTGGCCAGATAGTCTATCTGTAATCGGATTTATCATTGCACGACTAGCATTCGTATCGACATACTGGAAAACTATATCCTCGACCTCAGGCTCTACGAATTCAAATGTTTTTGCAGTCACTTTAGGATAGATTTGTTCAGCAGGTCCACAAATAAGTTTCAGGTAGCGGATAACCTTTTCATAATGGTTAGGGTAGCTGTCCTTTGCTGACATTGTGCAGTCATAAGTCAATCCAGCAACTAATTCCTTCCGCTCCTTTTGCACAACCATTCGTAAATGCCCGCCTTGAACATCACAAGGATATTCGCCAATGAAATAAGCGACATGTGTCTCGGGCTTTACCGTTTTATCACCGTTTAAGCTTATTGGCGAGATTAAGACACCTCGCTTAAGTTCCTTTTGGGCGTTGAGGTAAGGGACATTCTTTACAAGTAGTACTGTTCCTGCAATTACTTGTAAGTCATATCCCTCATCCCATAGCTGTTTTAAGTCTGAATTATGAAATATCATTGTGCTCAACGTCAAATACCATCCCATCCTTAACGTGCACGGGTTCACCACCTTCAACTATGCTGCCCTTTGGTTTTTTATCAACACCCTTCGAATACGTTACAGTATAGATGTGCTGTTCGTTGAATATCGCGTTGGGGAACGCAAGAAGAACCACATCTCTAAATGATATCTCCTTTTTATCCCATGTCTTTGGGCGCGTGTTCACTATGATATCAAACACCTTGTTATGACCAGGTGCTTCGGTCTTTTCTTCCTCTTTTTTCATTTTATTTTACGTTTAAATATTTTGTTTCCTTTAAGAATCCATCAGATAACTTCGACTAATTGAGCTTTAGGAATGTCATATAGTTCTGCCTGTGAACACAACAACTCTCCATTTTCACGAAGTGACAGCATGGAAATTTCTTTTGCCCTCCTGTCAGTTGGCGGATTGATTATTTCAGCCTTTTCATAAGCCACAACCTCATTGACCAATTGCTCTGGGAGATTCTGTCGGATATGAGAAATTGTTTCGAGAAGTTTTGCGTTAAAAAATTGATCTACTTGAATTTTTCGCTTCGAAGCATAAAGCAAACTTCCAATAACCCGACAAATGGATTCCCGATCTTCGGGGCTCAACTGCTCTGCAAATTCATACTCCTCAATTTTCTTCAAGCTTAAGAGAACTGGCTCTAAAGCATCCGCGGTTATTACATAGGCATTATAGCTGCCCATGTTAAATGAGAATTGCTTAATTACTTCAACTGTGTTAGATGGCACAACGAGGTAAATGTCTTTACGCACATTTTCTTGTCCTACATATTTTTTTGCTGCATCGACTTGGTTTTTGATATAATTAAAGAAGTTACCTAAATCATCACCTGCAGGACTCTTTGCATCAAAAACAACATACTCATTGCAAATGCTGATGGTATTGTCTGGTCTCCCTTTGAAAGGGACTTGCTCGACATAATCAATGGTCTCTTTCTGGCAAATGGCTTTCATTCGCAGCTTTACGTTTTCCTCATGAAGTATCCACGTTTCTTTCATTTTTGCCATTTTCTGTTCTGCCTCACGTAAACGTTCATCAGCTAATCTTTGCTTTTCTCTTTCGAAACTCTCCTTAATTTGTTCCATTCTTTGGATACGCCCTTCATATTCGCGCAACCGATGTACTTCTGATTGTTCTAGTTCTAAAAGTTTATTTTGTGCAGTGCGATAATCTGATTCGAAACGTTTAATCTCTGCCTGTTGATTCTGATCACGGCTTTCAAGTTTAGTTTGTAGATTTCTAGAATCCTGAATTTGTTTGTTAAGCGAATCGAGCTCTGCTTTTTGAAGCTCGACTTGATGGAGTAGAGAATCATTTTGGATTTTACCCTCTTGAGTAGCATCCATCAGTTTTCTAAATTCCTGATATGCGTCATAGCCTAATAACAAGAAAGTGTTCCATGAAAAAAGTCGCTTACAAAAAGTCATGCTCTTCAGGCCATCAAAAAAGCGGGAAAGATTGATATATTGTTCCATAGTATTTTGATTTAATATCTGTGTCTGGGTACAAATCTATCGGACACCTTTGACAGCCTGTGACAATTGTTGTAGGCCAATTATCAATGATTATAGAGTTTGCTTATGGAAAAACTAAAGAAAGTAGGCGCTTTGTCAGAAGTTGACAAAAGAGGGTACCCGCCTATTTCAATTTTGAGCAGATGGTTTCGATTATCTAACAAAAGAGTTAGTTTTAACTTACTGAATTATAGCAAATTATGAGTCGCTACTTAACTAAATCTCGCTTCAAGCTCTCACTCGAATGCCCTACCAAACTTTTTTACACAAGGAAGAAGGAGTATGGCGACCAAAATCAACTAGATCTCTTTCTCATTGAACTCGCCAAGGGAGGTATTCAGATAGGAGAGCTAGCCAAATTCTATTTTTGTGATGACCCAGTAAAAGAGCAGGTAACAATAGTAGCTGAAGCCTTTGAGTATGATGCTGCTTTAAAGGAAACCCAGTTGAGGTTACAGCAAAAAGGTGTAGTTGTAGTTGCTGAAGCGGCTTTTTTATTTGCGAATTGCTTCATCCGCGCTGACATAGTAATTAAAAAAGGAGATACGATTGAGTTGTATGAAGTAAAAGCAAAATCTTATGACGAAAATGAGAAGTTTACTAAAAGCAATGGCTCACCATCAGCAGAGTGGCGCGACTATCTGTACGATGTGGCATTTCAAAAATGGGTAATACAGAACGCCACAGGCTTAAAGGTTAGAGCTTTTTTAACACTTGTAAATAAAGATGCAGTTACAAGTGTACCGGGTCTTGCACGACACTTCAAGGTATTCAAACAGTCATCTGGCAAAACAACTGTTGAGATCACTGTAGGAATCACTAGGGCAGATTTAGGGAATCAACTTCTGGTCAACGTCCCAATGGATGATATCTGTGAATGGATATATACGAACCCTGTAGAAACTGACCTTGCCGAAACCTATTCGTTTGAAAAGTATGTTCGCTTTGTCAGCGACCAATACGAGAGTGATAAAAAGATTACAACACCAGTTGGTTCGAAATGCAAAGGCTGCGAGTTCTTTACAACTACAGTTCAAAATGATCAAGGATTGAAATCTGGTATAAAAGAGTGTTGGGTTAGCAACGGTGCTGTAAAGGAATCGGAATTTATGCAGCCGCTAGTGTTAGAATTGTGGGGAGGAAACTCTGGTGGGGGTAAGGGGCCAGTGCAAAAGTTAATTGACCTTAATAAATACCTTCTAAAAAACGCTGACCGCTTGGATTTCGATAGCAAGGGCGAACAGGGCGCAAATGGCCTTGGTAATCATGATCGAAGAGAAGTACAAATTGCTAAAGTGAAGAGCAATGAAGCAACTCCCCATGTTGAAGTGGAAGAGCTAAAACGGAGAATGGCAGAATGGAAGTTTCCTCTCCATTTCATCGATTTTGAAACGTCCATGATGCCCCTTCCGTGGTATAAAGGGCTAAAGCCTTATGAGGGGATTGCATTTCAATACAGTCATCATGTAATGGACGAGAAGGGGATGATTGCCCACCAAGGTCAATACCTATCCTTCGAGCCAGAAGTATTTCCAAATTTTGAATTTGTTCGAAATCTAAAACGCGAACTTGAACAAGATTCTGGGACAATTTTCCGCTATCACAATCATGAGAATTCCTTTTTAAGATTAATTCATCGACAACTTTCAAAGACCACGAATGGAGAAATTGCAGATAAACAGGAACTAATTTCGTTTATTGATTCAATCACACAATGGAGTGAGGGCACAGGTAAGGAAAAGAAAAGCTTCTCAGGGGCAAGGAATATGGTTGACCTTTATGAAGTGGTAATTCGTTGTTACTACTCTCCACATGCTAAAGGATCAAATTCCCTTAAACAGATTTTGCCAGCTATCATAAATGACTTTCAGCCCATCAGGGCTAAGTATTCAAAGGCTATATATGGTCGCGATTTAGAAATACAAAGTCTTAATTATGACCAAAAGATTTGGATAACGCCAGATTGTGGAAATGACCCATATAAAACGTTGGAACAAGTCTTTGATGATTACTCGCGTGAAGAACTAGACAAACTTCTTGAAGATATGGAAGGATTAGCAGACGGTGCCACAGCCATGATGGCATTTAATATGCTTCAGTTTTCAGAAATCCCTCTTGGACAAAGATTGAAAATAAAAGATGCTTTACTCCGCTACTGCGAATTAGATACTATGGCAATGGTAATGCTTTACGAGGGTCTTAAACATGCCTCTACACGATAGAAATGAAACCTAAGAAAAAGTTAAAATCAAAGAAAGAAGAGTCAATAATACCGCAAGCAAAGCTATTGCGCCTGCTTGAAATAATATCGGCATTAAAATCAAACCATTGGTCAATCAAAGATTTAGCTCAGAGAGTTGATATGGGACAGCGAACCATTTATCGCTACTTAAAACTTTTTGAAGCCGTAAATTTTATAATTGAAAAAGACTTTCAGGATAAATACTTCATAGCAACTTCAGAAAGTGAACCAGGAGCGTCACAATTTACAATTGAAGAGATGAAGCTCATTAAGAAGCTGATCCAAGCTGAAGTTGAAGGAAATCCCCTCAAAGGATTACTCCTGAAAAAACTATCTTTTAATTCCGAACTTGATAGTGTTCCTAGGCTTTTCTTAAAAGTAAGATTGGGCAAACTTATTGATCAACTTGCCACAGCAATGAGGAATAAGACCCAAGTAATACTAAAGAATTATCACTCAGCAAATAGTGGGGAGATTAGAGATCGTCTCGTTGAGCCAATTCAATTTGGTGACAACTATCAAACGATCTCTGCATTGGATACTCAAGACAAAGTTTGTAAGCAATTCAAGCTAGACAGAATAGGAGACATTATTGAAATGAAAGAGAGTTTTAGGTATGAATCACTCCATGAAAGTAATCAGGCAGATATTTTCGGCTTTGTGGGTGATGCCAATGTTTGGATTACGCTACGCCTTAGTCTTCGAGCTTATTTGCATTTGCGAGAAGACTTTCCTTTATCAATATCATACATCGAGAAACTGGAAGATAGATATCAATTTCACGGACCAGTAGCACATTTCGAAGGGGTAGGTCGGTTTGTTCTTGGTTTAGCCGATGAGATTGAAATTTTGAAACCCGATACTTTCAAGGAATTTATTAAAGCCAAACTCACTTCACAGAAATTGATAAAACGTTAAGCCTACTTGCCAATGAGTTTAGAGTCTAATGAACCCGTTATTGCGCTAATTTCTGAGGACATTGAAAAATTAGTAAAGGATGGTGTGATTAAATCCAGCTTAACTATCAAGGGCGAAGCCATTCGGGAATTGTATCATGTGAAACAAATCAGAGGATCACTTGGTGTCAATGATGCGACTATTGAAACGTTAGGTGAGCTAGAAGAGGTATCTGGCAATCTTTGGATAAGTTATTACACCTTACCTCCAAGGTTAAAATCACTAGGAAATGTTGTCAGAGTAGGTGGAGATTTGAGCCTACGATATTCATCAATTGAGGACTTGGGTAACTTAGAATATGTTACCGGAAGAGTGAGCCTACGGGATACAAAAATAAAATCGCTCGGTAAGATTAGATTTATTGGAGGAGACTTACACCTACCTAAGCGACTTCAAGGTATTATTGATTTCTCTGGAATCGAAGTAAAAGGAAAGGTTCGCTATTGGAATGACTCAAAGGCGCCAAACAGTGCAAAAAGTAAAAGTGAATTAGGATTGGTTAAGTCACAGGTTGCAGTTCCTTTTTGGAGACATTTCTATATCTTTTCATACTCAGTTATTGACAACGCTACGATTCAACAGCGAGAATTTTACAGATATTTTCGAGGGCAATTTTTCAAGGGGACTTACATTGATTTGGAAGGGAATGACAATTACTGTTTTGTGCTACTCTTTGATATTCTTGATGAGTTTAGAAAAGATGGAGACATAGAAGGACTCGAAACTCTCTACAAACAATTTTCGATTCATTACCCTGTTGCCGAACGATATTTGAAGGATGAAATCATCAAGGAGCACAGTAGGAGAGGAAACGTTGAGACTGCTTGGCGAATGACCTTAGAGAATCCATACGTTTCCACAGATCAACTTTGCAAGTTTGAGCGAAAATTAAAAAGAACACTCTTGAATGGCGATTTAATGGCTCGGCTTTCAGGTTTTAGTCATCTTACTTCTTTTGGGCAAAAAAATATTGATAAGATAAAGCCTTATGCCACGGAACTTTTAATTGAATGGGAAAAAGGGCATGGTGTGAGCTTTCTCCCACACAAAATAGAGTTAGCTGGGTTGGAGAGATGGTATAT
>JAIENH010000206.1 GCA_019751475.1 Cyclobacteriaceae bacterium | reverse complement strand
AATAACTTCCCAGGCACGTCAGGGGCTTGAACGATGACCCTTTGATCTGCTCAAGAAAATAGTCGCGCTTCTGCTGATAAAACTTTCCCAGCGAAAGATAGTGGTGCGGTGCCTTCATGTACGTTGACAAGGCCCATTGCGTAGGAGTGTTCACACTAAACGTGACGAACTGGTGGGCTTTGCGAATTTCTCTTGTCAGGGATTCAGGCGCTACGGTATAGCCGATCTTCCAGCCGGTAGCGTGAAATGTTTTACCAAACGAAAACACAGCTACACTCCGGGCTGCCAGAGTGGGATACTTCAGCACACTTTCGTGGATCCGATCTTCAAAAATAATCCGCTCATAAACCTCATCACTAATCACAATCAGGTCGTGCTGTTCAGCTATCCTTTCCAGTATAAGCAAATCATTTTTATCCAACACAGCCCCGCTCGGGTTATGCGGAGTGTTGATGATGATCATCTTGGTGCGAGCCGTAACCCTTGATTGCACTTCCTGCCAATCGATCGAAAAATCAGGAGGCAACAAATTGATATGAATGGGAACGCCACCGTTGAGGCGGATGGCCGGTCCGTAGCAATCGTAAGAAGGATCGAACACAATTACCTCATCGCCCCTTTCCACCAATCCCGCGACAGCGGAAAAAATAGCCTCTGTGCCACCAGCAGTTATCGTGATTTCAGTATCCGGGTCAACCGTGCGCTGGTATGTTGTCTTGATTACTTCGGCAATCGTATTTCGCAGCGCTGGCAAACCCGGCATGGGTGCATATTGGTTATGCCCGGCCTTCATGTTTTCATAAATAAGATCTATCAACTCGGACGAGACAGGAAAATCCGGGAATCCCTGTGAAAGGTTGATTGCCCCATGTTCCTGGGCCATGCGACTCATCACAGTGAAAATGGACGTGCCTACATCCGGAAGTCTTGATACAATGTTCATTCCTTTGCTTTTACAAAAGTATCAAAATCAAGAGTTGCCGACCTGATCGTCACTTTTTCAACAAATCCTCAAGTTTATACACGGTGCCGTTTTTAATCGTGTAGCGCACATTCCACGCATCGCGGATATCTTTAAGGGGATCGCCATCTACAATGATCAGGTCAGCCACCTTGCCAGGCACCAGGCTGCCAAGGTCTTTATCAACCCCCACCGACTCTGCTGCCCAGATGGTAGCAGACTGCAGTGCCTGAAACGGTGTGAGTCCTCCATCAACATAGGTTTGGAGCTCGAGATGAAGACTTAGTCCGTAAGGCATGATGGGTGAATCGGTGCCAGCCGTAATGTGGCTACCGGCTGCCACTAGTTTTACAATGGTGGATTGAAAACCTCCAACCATCGTATTGTTCGCTTTCATGCGGCCTTGCATTTGCCGCACGGAGGCCTCATAACTCTTACGATAGTCAGCAGGATACAGCGCAACGTATTGTTTGTTTTTGAAAATAGAGGAATCAAGGTACGTGAGTTTGTTGAAACCTCCATACAGGGCGGCCGTGGGTGTGATCTGCATGCCGCTCTTTGTTATTAGCTCAATCACGTCTTGATAACTTTTTCCCAAAGCCGAACGCAATGGTGAATAGCCGCGCCTGCTGGTGGCGCCAATGTGCTCAATGTTATCTACTCCATATGCAGCAGCCGGATAAATTTCATGCGAAGAGACCGGCACACCCAGCCGATGGGCCTGCTGTGTAAATCGTTGTTGCAAATAGTCGGGCATGCGCACATACGTCTTGACTAAGTCATAATCCAGTTGTTTCGCGCGATGCATCTCCAACTCCACATCCGCACCAGATGAAAAACTATTGGCCAGAGAGTAGTACACTCTGTTACCATCCAACAATCCACCCGTGGTAAAAAGTCGCGGGCCTGTTCGCACGCCACTACTCCACGACTCCTTGCGTTCGCGAGCATCGTGTGGATCGCCACCTGGCTCCCGTACGGATGTGATACCGTACGAAAGCCAAATACGTCCAAGTTTTTCGCCTGCACTGGCATATTCGTGTGCATGCATTTCAAACAAACCCGGCAGTACCGTCTTGTCGCGGACATCAATCAACTCACCGGATTGATTGGCTTTATGTGGCACTATCTCTTTGATGCGATTCCCCTCAATGACAATGTCCATGTTGGTTTTATAGCCATTGGTAATTCCATCAAACACACGGCCTGCATGAATCACTTTTCGATTGTTGCCCGCTATCGGCTCCGGTTGCCAGGAAAGTTCAAGCGGAATATTTTCAATGGAACCGTCCGCCATGCGCACCTTTTTGAAAGTGTCGGTAGCTAAAAATACAATACTGCCGGAGTCAGCCGTCCAACTGGGTGACTCGGCCAATTCATTGGTAAGTCTGCGTGGTGGGCCGACTGCTTCGCCTTGAGCATTTATCGGCAAGATCCACAGCAGGCCGTCTTGCACATAGGCAAGCCATTTGCCATCAGGCGACCAGTGTGGTCCATTCTTGCCGCGCGTTGATAAGGTGCGACCTTCCACCGGCATCATCATCCGGTCAGGGGCACCGGCTAACGAGATGAATGTGATTTTATTCAGTCCTTCGCGAAAGCGAGTAGAAAAAACTTTCAATGCTGATACGGCAATGGTTTTTCCATCGGGCGACCACGAGGGTTGACTGGGAGCAAAAAGAGGTATGTGAATTTTTTCTACAGATTTCGTAGCGAGATTGAGTCGATGCAAAACGCTGCCACCTGTGAGCGCATCAACCTCGGTTGCATAGTAGGCTATGTATTTACCGTCAGGCGACCACATGGGGTAACTCTGGTTCTCAGGCGAAGGCGATGCTTGCAGTAGTTGACCAGTAGCTACATCATAAATGAAAACATTCATCGGCCCTTTGCGGTCAGAGACGAATGCGAGCTGCCGACTATCTGGTGACCAGCTTGGATCAATATCAATAAAGGAATCGCGCGTAAGCGCAACGGGCTTTGAGTTGCCAATCGAGAGGACATATATATCACCCAAGGCAGTGAAAGCAATTTTCTTTCCATCTGGAGAAACAGCAGGTGTCATCAGTCCCTTCACCGGCTGCCGGGTAGCCCCATCAAAGTCATACTTCTTCCGCTCATAGGGAGGGCGATGCAAGGACACGGTTGCTTCGAAATCAATTATGCTCGTTTTCTTTGTGGCCAGGTTGCGTCTTTTAATTTTTCCATCCGCTGTATAAATGATTTCGCGGGGATCCAGCCACTGCACCTTAAAAGGAAATGCGTCTTCTTCGGGCGTTGTAACGAATGTCGTTTTCTTATCTGCGACTGTCACCTCTATCAAACGGCTCTCTTCGCTATCGGATGCATAAAAGACCAGCGAGTTTCCATCGGGTGACCACACGGCAGAAGCTGTGGCGCCAATCGTATTTACAAGTAATGATTCCTGGCCTGATTCTGATCGCACGTAGATGCCGGGCTTTGCGCCACGCTCTGAAACAAATGCGAGTCTTTTCCCATCAGGTGAGTATGAAGGAAAATACTCGTTGTTGCTGCTGTTGGTCATGGCTCGCACGGTTCCTGTCTCCAACTCCAATTCCCACACATCGTAGTTCATGTTGCGATCGGAAGAAAAGACAATGGTTTTTCCGTCAGGTGACCAGTGCGGCTCACGATCGTCATAGATACCTGTGGTGCGTTGCCGAAGCTCACTTCCATTTTTATGAATCGTCCACAAATGCCAAGTGCCATCGAGATACGATTGAAAGACGAGATAATTTCCATCGGGCGACCAGGATGGTTGACGACAGTCACCCAGCGCATCGGTAATCGCACGAGCCTTACCACCACTAACGGGCAGAATCCAAAGCGTGCCCTGCAAGTCGAGGGCAAGGTTTTGCTTATCGGGCGAGAGTGCCACCGCCATGTTCGTGCCTTCCCGTAAGGAGACGCGCAGGGAATCGTATCCGAGGGCGGGCACAGTGGTTGACACCAAAAGGGCCACAAAAAGAAGTGATGTAAATTTCATGTGTTTATGATTTTTGAATTAAGGTCATCCCGCTGTAGCGGGAGAATGGCCAGAATAATCATCTTGGTAGGCGTAGGGTATTTGCTTGGCCATTTCATACAATCAAAATTTAGGTCTGGCAATCCTTCAAGATAATTTTTTGTTACTCGGAAACAAGGGACTTAGTAGCCGAACGGTGGTACTCAGGCACAAGTGAATGGTTTACTTTTACTACTGTGGTCGGTGTCCACACATGCGGCACAGATCATAATTTACTTCAAAGTGCAGCTTCGGTTCTGGGAAGACACAGATCGAGGTGCGGAATCCTGATTTTGCTATTGCGTGTACCAGAGGAAGCCTGGTATGGCTTCACGTGCAATTAGAGAAGCCTTTTATATCTTTGATGGACGTGATGACTAAATTAGCAGAAAGACGAGAATTGTTTTGGGATGTAGCTGAAAGTGAAATTCCAACGCTTCTCATTCATGCACCAGAATGGGTGGTGCCCCGCGTGTTTGAATACGGTACTGTAGCCGATATTGATGCGGTGATCAGGCACTATGGAAGTGAAAAAGTTTCGGCTATCCTGCATGCTAGTACGATGCGTCCTGTTACCCGCGCCATGGCTTTTTTATTTTTAGGCATTGATCCGGCAGGCTATTATGCTTCATAAGGAAACAGTTACACCAGCCTTGTTACGACTGGCTTCTGTAGTGACTGGTATACCGGAGCTTAGCTCTTTCCGAATGGTGGGTGGCACGGCCATCGCCCTGCAATTGGGTCATCGAAAATCAATCGATATTGATTTCTTCAGCAATGAAAAAACAGACAAGAACCGGCTGCGAAAAGTATTGATGGCATGTTTTAAATCAACGGAGTTCTTCGTGAGCCCTGATCATCTCTCAGCAGAAATTGATGGCATACGAATTGAATTGTATGATGATTGGATGATCCCCTTTCGATCGGAGGTGTTATTGGTAGAAGGAGTACGGTTGGCAGCTTTACAAGACTTGGCAGCTTTCAAACTCAATGCCATCACAGGAAGACGGGAAAAAAAAGATTACATCGACTTATATTTTTTGTTTAAACATTTGGGCGTGAGGAGCGTGCTGTCAGAATTCAAAAATTACGACCCTTTACTTTCGCCCAAATCGATTTTATTTGGACTGGCTGAGGTAAAGACTGCTCAAACAAACCAATCAGCAATGCCTGACATGCTAATGCCCACAGCGTGGAAGGAAATACAATCTGCTATGATAGAGGCGGGCAAGCAGTACATGGAAATTGTCAGGAGGGATGGAAATGCGTGAAGCGCAGGGACTACTACCTGTCGGCCAGCAAGAGCACTCATTCATAAGGCCATCTTTTATTTTTAGCGGGTTGCGCTAACTTGCGTTATGTTTATTGAGCCGCAACTGGGAAAAAGTGGTAATGAAGACCGTGCCGGTTGGATTGAGGTAGTGTGTGGCTGTATGTTTTCAGGCAAAACGGAAGAACTGATCCGAAGACTGAACCGGGCCCTCATTGCGCGCCAGCGGGTGGAGATTTTTAAGCCTGCTATTGACAGGCGATACCATGCAGAAAAAATTGTTTCGCACGCAGAACGGGAAATCCGGTCTACTCCGGTGCAGTTTGCCAACGACATACTATTGCTCGCAGGCGACTGCGATGTGGTCGGTATTGATGAGGCTCAATTTTTTGATGATGCTATCGTGGATGTGTGCAATCACCTGGCCAACACCGGCAAGCGCGTGATCGTGGCCGGCCTTGACATGGACTACGAAGGAAGGCCGTTTGGCCCGATGCCCAATCTTTTGGCTGTAGCCGAATTTGTTACCAAGGTGCACGCCATCTGTGCCGAGACGGGTGAATTGGCTTCGTTCTCGTATCGATTGAATGAAAACAACTCACAAGTGATGCTGGGTGAAAAAGATACCTACGAGGCTCGCAGCCGCAAAGCATTTGTGCGGGGTATGAAAAACAGGAAAAAATAATCGGTCGCCACCGCGCTCCGAACACTCCATGCTTTACAAAACCCGCGGCATCGTCTTTCGGTTTACCAAATACGGGGAGACCTCCATCATCGTCACGATTTTTACCGAACGGTTTGGTTTGCAGGGCTACATCGTAAACGGTGTGCGAAGCAAATCAGCCAAAAATAAAATAGCACTCTATCAACCGCTCACGCTGCTTGATTTGGTGGTGTACCATCGCGAGAATGCAAACATCCTGCGCGTAAAAGAGGTTAAGTGCATTCATCTGTACCAGGGTCTTCACACAGATGTGCGCAAGTCAGCCGTGGGAATGTTTATCAATGAAGTCCTGAACAAATCCGTAAAAGACCAAAGTCATGCGGAGGAGATTTGCCGCTTCCTGATTGATGCTCTCACTTCATTTGATCAATTACCTTTCAATGCCAATTTTCACCTGGTGTTCTTGATCAAGCTTAGTCGCTACCTGGGCTTTGGCCCACACTCCTCGCAAGAAATATTCAGCAGTTGGATGCTAAGCCCCGATGAGTTGATAATTCTTGATAAATTGCTCACAGCCTCCTGGGAAGACAGCTTGTCGATAACAGCGGAGGCGAGAAAAAATCTGTTGGAGGCCATTCTGCATTTTTATAGTAATCATCTTGAAAACATGGGCGAAATCAGATCGGTGGAAGTATTAAAAGAAGTATTACGGTAAGACCATGAATGTTTTCCAATCGCCCAGCCGCATCATCATTACGTGTAATAAACGGTTGGCTCCATATCTGAAGCAAGAAGTTGAAACGTTGGGATTTACTGTTGACCGGCTTTTTTCCACCGGTGTAGAAACAACAGGATCACTGACAGATTGTATAAAACTCAATCTGCATTTGCGTTGCGCCAGCCAGGTGCTGTATTCATTAAAACAATTTCGATCCAACCGTCCTGAAGATGTTTATCAGACCCTGGTGAAATTTCCATGGGAAAAGATTGTGCCGGCCGATGGCTACCTGACCGTGACTAGCACAGTAGATCACTTTACGGTGAACAATAATTTATTCGTAAACGTGAAAGTGAAAGACGCCATTGCCGATCGCCTGCGCAGGGAAACAGGTCAACGCCCTGACTCAGGGCCGAATCTGGATCGCACCGTCATTCATTTGTTTTGGAAGGAAGAAGATGCAGAGGTTTTTATTGACACTTCTGGCCCGACTCTCGCCAAGCACGGCTACAGAAAGATACCCGGTAAAGCACCTATGCTGGAAGCGCTTGCTGCAGCCACGGTGATGGCTACCCACTGGGATCGTCATGCGCCCTTTGTCAATCCGATGTGCGGTTCAGGCACTGTTGCTATTGAAGCAGCATTACTGGCTACGGGCCGAAGTCCAGGGTTGTTTCGGTCGGATTACGGATTTATGCATGTGTTGGGATTCGAGCAGGACTTCTATGAAAGCGAGCGCAAAAAGCTGAATGAACAAATAAAAGAAGTGCCCGGTCTGAGCATTTCGGCAACCGACATCAGCGAAGATGCCATCTACATTTCGAAGATCAATGCTGCGGCAGCGGGTGTTGAATCGCTCATTCAATTTTCGGTCTGTGATTTTGAAGCAACAGAAATTCCACCGGCTCCTGGCATTATCTACTTTAATCCGGAGTATGGCGAGCGTATGGGAGAATTAAGCGAACTGGAAAGCACCTATGCCCGCCTGGGTGATATGATGAAGAAGAAATGCCAGGGCTATACCGGCTATATTTTTACAGGCAATCTCGATCTGGCCAAGAAGATAGGGTTGAAAGCTTCACGCAGAATAGAATTCTACAATGCCAAACTTGATTGTAGATTGTTGGAGTATGAACTTTATAGTGGCAGCCGAAGAGCTATAACTACAAAGACGACAGAGCAGTAAATAGTTAATTTGTATATTTAACCATGGAATTGGAGGAACTCTTACGACTTAGCGAGGCTGAACGCATTATGGCAGTGAAAAAAATTTGGGACAGTCTGGATAAAAAGAGTATTTCACTCACCGAGGCTCAAAAAGAGGAGTTGGATAGAAGACTTGAATCATACCACTCCGGTCAAACTAAATTTTTTTCCTGGGAAGAAGTGAAACATGAATTGCATTCTTCGATAAAGAAAAAGCAGATATAAAAGTCCCATTACCGGATCAGTGACAAATAATGCGGAAACAGTTCGCGCCACGCGG
>JAIENH010000703.1 GCA_019751475.1 Cyclobacteriaceae bacterium | reverse complement strand
TCCCCATTCGCTGATATGAACCCGCCTAATTTTGAAAAGCTAAACGGCCTTGTGCCGTGTATTGTGCAAGACGCCCTCACAGACAAAGTGCTCATGCTTGGCTTCATGAACGCAGAAGCCCTGCAAAAAACTGAAAGTGAAAAGCGTGTCACTTTTTTCAGCCGGTCGAAGCAACGACTCTGGACGAAGGGCGAAACATCGGGCAACTACCTGGACGTAGTGAGCATCATTTCCGACTGTGACAATGACACGTTGTTGATCAAGGCCAAGCCGCACGGGCCGGCCTGTCATACTGGTGCTGACACCTGTTTCAAGGAAAAAAATGAATCGAAGGGGATCAACTTTTTAGAAAAGATCATTACTAATCGCAAACAAAATCCGAAAGCCGGATCATACACCAACAAGCTCTTCGACAGTGGCATCAACAAGATTGCTCAAAAAGTTGGCGAAGAGGCCGTGGAGTTGGTTATTGAGGCTAAGGATAACGACCATGAAAAATTCCTGGGTGAGGCTGCCGATCTGATGTACCACTTCGTAGTATTGCTCGCTGCGAAAGGACGTACATTGAGCGAAGTAGAAAGCGTACTTCGGGCTCGACATCAAGAGAAGTAAATGGTAGGTATTCAGGTGTCCGACACCTTCAAGGTGTCATGACACCTAATCTGGATAGCTACTATAAATTAGTCTTACACCACGCTTTGGACTTTATCCGAACAAATTCGAGTCTATCGTTCGAGTCTATCGCCATATACATCACACAGTATCCAATAAATTTTTGATTGAACACGTAGCTCAATCTTATATTCAAAAGATTTGGTACGAGTAAGTTGCTTCAATCGGGGAATTGAAGAAAGTGATTGCGCTGAAGAAATCTTTTCGATGAGTTGTTCTATAGCCCGGCTTGTGCCCCGGTTCGAAACATTGTCGAGATCCCTAAAGAATGAATTCCTAAACGTTAATTCCACGTTTTTGAAGTTCCTTTTTTGCCTGGGCGGTTGAAAGCAATTTTGACTGTCTCCCCTCCTCCAACAATGTAGAAAACATAGCGTCCCGATAGCGTTCGTCACTTACCACGCTTGCTTCTTCATTAAGAGCTGCCACAATTTTCTTCAAAAAAGCAGTATTCTCTTTCTTTCTTATTTTGACAACCATAACACTCATAGCAAACTCATTTCTACAAATGTACTAAATCAATGAGACTTGAATCGTGGCTTTTATAACCCCTATCATCAGAAATGACTTGTCAGGCAGCTTACATTGCTGCCAGAATTTGGCGTGATTGTATTCTGTGGCTTCATTTTTTTAAATACATTCATGCCAGCGTACATAGCCAATATTGTTCTTAATCTATCGTCATGACTGAAACAAAAATCATTAACGGTTATCCGTTTGTTCGATACACTCCCCATACCTACTCAACCGATCAGATGCTGCTGCGCAGTCAGCAGTTGTATGCCGAGCTGGACGCTCGCAGATCGGTGCGGCACTTTTCCGATAAGCCGGTATCACGGGAAATCATTGACAATATTATACGCACGGCATCCACAGCACCATCCGGTGCGCATAAACAGCCTTGGACATTTTGCGTAGTGAGTGACCCCGCCATCAAAAAGGAAATTCGCCTGGCAGCAGAAAAAGAAGAACATGAAAGCTACCACGGACGCATGAGCGATGAATGGCTGCAAGACCTCATGCCTTTACAGACCGATTGGGAAAAGCCCTTTCTTGAAACAGCTCCCTACCTGATTGTGGTTTTTAAGAAAGCATACAATGTGCTGCCAGACGGCACGAAGCGAAACAACTACTACGTGTCAGAGTCAGTGGGGTTAGCGTGTGGTATGTTGCTCACGGCAATTCACCATGCAGGGCTTGTAGCACTCACTCATACCCCCAGCCCAATGAATTTTCTTTCCGGCATCTTGAACCGGCCGGATAATGAAAGACCTTTTTTATTGATACCCGTTGGCTACGCTACAGATGAAACGTACGTACCGCGGCTCATTCGAAAAAGTTTAAGTGACGTGGCTGTCTACTACTAGCAAATACTACACAAGGCATCTCTAAAAACCCTTGCAGTCATACCGGACTTGTTCCGGTATCCCCTTGAGCAATAGTGAAATCAAGATTCCGGCTCAATGGCCGGAATGACGTTCCACTATTTATGGGTTTTTAGAGATGCCTACGATGTGAGCTATCTAGATACCTTCACCGGCTCAGACATCTCAATAGACCGCTCATAGTGAGCCAGGTCAGGCTCGGCACCTGCTAGATATTTCTCCTGGAAGTGCTTCTTCGAATCACGGTACGATGACACTGTTCCCAACTTATGCATGCAGTAAATGTAAATCCACGCCAAGTCAATCTGGTACGGCAGGAAGCCAGCGCGTGCACTGTCGGGATAGAGATGATGATTGTTATGCCACTCGCCAGAAAATAATCCCGGACGAGTTTGATTGATGGAGAGGTTGCTACGGTCGAAGTCGATGCCGTCAACATGCTTTACCTGGCCTTTGCCATGACCCGTGTAGTTAAACGCGCGCACCAGCACAAACCATAGCATAGCCCCGCTGAAGAGCGCACAGGCAAGTCCATGGCCACCAATCAGATAAAATATGCCATACCAAAACGACCAGTTGAGGAACCACAACCCGATGGTGTACCAGGGTGTAGCAATGGAGCCCCATGCTTGATATTGCTTATAGGTGTTGATCTGCACACCTGTATGACTCAAAAAGTGAGAGGCTTTTTTATAATCCACTTCACTAAGATTAGTGGCAATGCTTTGATGGTTCACATCCGACAGCATGCAATACATCAGTCCAGCGTGGGCATTGTACGGATCGCCAGGTTTCTCTGATTTGAGATGATGCACGTGGTGCGACACTACATAAATCTCTTCAGGGAAAGTACGGAACACTAGATTTTGCGTGAAGAAACGCCAGAAGGAATTACGGAAGGTATAGGCCCTGTGCGTACTGTAGCGATGAAACCAGATGGTGCCATGCGTGCTCATGATGATCATAGCATAGACGATGGTGGCGGCCAACAACGGAAATGAAAAGTAATAGAAGATAAACACAAAAAAGAAAGGTAGCATGCAGACAGCCATCAGCCAACTGATACCTGATATCCAGTTCTTCTTGGTTTTAAAGAAATTGACCCGTGAAAAGGCCTCGCGGTAAAGCTGGCCGAGTGTAGGAATGATCAGTTCGCCCTTCTCATTTTTCCATCCATAGGAAGGTACTTGCAATACATCGTCAATAAATGCCATGAATTGATGGTGTGGGTTAGGTAAAGTTTGTAAGGTACGATTATTACCGGCAAGACAAGCGGAAATGTTTTTGGGTGGCAAGCAGCGCCAATCCCGAAACATTGGTAGAGTCTTGGATATTTTACACTAGCAGTACAAGTTCTATTTTGCAACAAAATTGATCCGGGGGTTACCAGTTTTTATCAATCTCAGCCCGGCCTCCAAAGTTGATCACTTTGTCTCCGTAGATTGGATCATAGTAATGCCCGCCTTCTTTATAGTCTTCATTCCAAACTTTGACACCGTTCTTGAGCCTGTATAAAAAGGGAGACAAGTGAAGTCTTTCCAAATGCCATCTTCCCTCCTGGCCGGAGGGAATGTCTTCTCCATTGCCATACAACATCAAACCACCATCAGCAAAGACTTCATGACCGGGGTTCGTAGTTTTATACTCGTGGCTCACATTCATCACCTTATGCCCAATCTCGTGTGCCACGGTTCTGCGAAACCGGTCGGCCCGAGATAAATTGGTGATGGTGATAATTCCCCGAAACGCATCCGGCAATGAATTGACATATGAATACGTTGGAAACGACAGCCCACCCGTTCGTACTGATTTGATTGTCCAGTTTCGACCTTCCGATACTTCGAGGAATGGAAAGAAAACATCCTGCAGGACAATCAGGTAAATCGTCCGTTTGTTCTCTTCGTTTGGCTCAACAATGCTGGTAAATGCATTCTTGGCGTGCTCCGTGAGCACAGCCGGATGTCTTCGTGCATGCACATACATGTTTGTATACTCCGTTTCGGGAAGGCCCGGTGTTTCATTAGCCTGAATAGAAAAATAAGCAGGATCAAGTTCACCTGTCTTTACCCAGAGAAGATTGATCTGAACACCCGCTGGTTTATAAATTTCTTTCGCTGCGCGTACGCTCTCCATCAAGCGGCTGAGCGTGACCTTTTGGAAGGCTGTGTCAAAATTAGACGGGAAGTAAACGCCTACATCCATGGTAGGCTTACCCGCCTCCAAATCACGATTAAAGCGTGCAACATCAATAGTGTCCACGGCTTTCCATACAACCGGCCTGATTGACTGCTTTGTCTTCTTATTGTTATATGAGCAGCTACCGAGGCAGGCAATGGCAAGAAGGTATATCCATTTCTTCATGGCTTTTTGGAGGTACTGAAAATCGAACTTACTAAAAATAGGCATCCCTAAAAACCTAAATTGCCTGTAAGGCTGAGTAAACTTCAATCGCTGATGTATGACTACAAGGGAGTATACTTTGCGTGTATTTCTCAGCGACCTTTGCGGTAAAATTTTAACCGCGGAGGGCGCAGAGGTTCGCAGAGACTGATGCTATTAAACTTTAGCCTCATGCACTTTTATTAGTCATTTCATTATTACTACATTTAAACAGCCAACCCAAAGTCTTAACCTAAACACACTCGTATGAAATCCGGACTTTACACGTTGTTCATTCTAGCTGCTCTTTTTTCATGCAATCAAAAAAATGAAAAAAGTGCCGATGCGCATGACCATGATGACGGCTCACACACACACGCCCATGATTCCACCGCTGGGAAAGCGCCATCAGAAATCCTAGAGAAGAAAGTGGTGGCCGCCTCAAACGTATCACCTGAATACGTGCAGTTAGCCACTAACGTAGAAGTGATTCCCAACGTGAAAGATGCTGTTAAGTCGGTTGGTGTATTGACACATGAAGGCGTCTTTGGTCCGCTGCTTTTTGCGGAGAACCTCCGGTCATTTTTTATTGAATTGAAGCCGGGTATGTTTTTAAGTGAGCACCCCCACCCTACCGAAAGCATTGTTTATACTATTAGCGGAAAGTGGGTGCTGTGCAGTGAGGGCAAGCGACAAGTGATGGAGACCGGCTCGTCTTTTCACTTTGGGTCTAATATGCCCACGGGCTGGGAGGCTCCATTTGTTGAAGGGGCGCTCCTGTTTGTTGTAAAGTCAAAAACAGAAGGCGAAGCTTACGAGCCATACATGAAAGGCCTTCTTGAAATGAAAACATCTCTTGACCAGGAGCGCACCAATGGCAATCCATTCTATTTCAAAGAACTGAAGCCCGATCACCCAGCCATCCTTTTTGCCCGTAGCGTCAATCCTAACTTCGATGAGGTTTTGAAGATTAACTATTAGTCGCTGATTATGGGGCGAGGCTCCGTTTTTTCATGGACACAAATTGAGCTAAGGATTTCGTCAGATTAAAGAAAAACTGGTGCTCAAGCTGATCAGCTCGATTTTGTTGCTGCCGTTTAAACTGTTAAAAATAGCATGAAAAGTGATGTTCTATGCCTTGCAAAAGATAGCTCAATCTTTAACGCAACGAACAGAAAAACCGCACCTATTGTCATTAAACTTGTACGTATATACATTGTTTACGCTATAAAGAAGATAATGGCTCCATGCCAATCCTGTTGTGGGTGCTGAAGAACTCCACCAGTGACAGTACTTACCAAGATCCTTGAATGTACCATCTGGGCTTCTGCTGCCACCCGGAAGGGCTGAGATTCCGCTATTGTTATTCCCATTTCCGTTTCGCTGCCACCCATTTGTGCTTTTCATAATCAAGCCCGCAGACTCGTGGCCACCTAGATAATTAATCATAATTGCCCACTCTTCTTCTGTTGGTATATGCCATCCTGATGGTGCCAATCCTCGAGGGTCATTTACTGCGTAAGAGTTATATAGTCTACCGTAAGTTTGCCCATTCAAAGAGTCGTTTTTGTAGTAGCACCAAACTGGTTGTCTTTTCTCTCCTGCGCGTTTCCATTCTAAATCAGTCTTTGCCTCTGGTATTGGGTCACCGTTAGAAAAGTGATCCACATTAAGGTTTTTACCAAGCCACTGTTGGGTACCCACACGAACGACAGGTGCATCGACAGGGCCATAGCCGTAGTCAAACGCATTGCCAGCAGGAGTTTTTGCAACGGGCTCTTTTTTCATTGTTGGCTGAACGACAGTTTCGGTTGAAGGTGTTCCCGGTGTGAAGAAAAAATCTCCGCCAATAGAATTGTCCTCCAATGAGGGAAGCTGTTTTTCGTTGGATTCAAGAAACACATCTTGCTTTACCCTTTTTAAAACATCGGTAATATTAAGACCAGGTTCATTAATTCGTTTTAGCAATTTTGAAGTAAACAATCCATTTTTTCCATTGCCATCAGAGGCCACTTTACCGGCTTCGGTGGCAAACACAATGATGGAACCTCTGGGAGCTGCAACTTTTGTCCACCCTTGTTCAGAGTCTCTATTGAAGCTGGGGATGGTGCGGCAGGCATCCAGAAATAAAATATTCAATGACTTGTTGGTGGCATTCAATACCGACATCACCGCATTCATCTTTAAACATTTGTCTTCCAAGTCACTAGATAACTCAAGTTTTGCGGTGGTAGGTATGATGTAATTGTTCCCTTCAAACTGCATGCCGTGTCCGGCATAGAAAACAATTCCAACTCCCCCAATCACGTCTTCCATAGCATTCTTATACCTTATAATCGCGTCCTTTATTTCTGACTTATTCTTTGGATCAAGAAGTGTTTCAACTTGGAACCCTTTTGTCCTTAGCGCGGTCGTTAAATCTTTAGCATCTGTAAGCGAATTACGAAGAGGAGGTAGCGCGGTATAATTTTGAGCACCAATAACAAGAGCATATTTTCTTTGTTGTGCAAGGATGGTATTGCTAATAATCAAGCCAAACGCAATCAAACAAACACCCTTGGTCAATAAATTTTTCATATTGATTTAAAAAATTTGATTGGTAGTCAAATTTAAATAATTCTTATCATCAATTATCTGGACGAATCCAACTTTTGATTATCAGCCTTAAACTTAAACTCAAACTAAAACCCAATATCCTCATACTTCCCTCCTACAAACCTCCTGCAGGAAAGCCGGCCACGCAGGGCCATGGGCTTTAGTAAAGACTTGCCCATCAGCATGCGTACACATTCTTGTATGCCTTCTGTGATGGATGGGTGCGGGTGCACGCACTCCGCCAGTTCTTCAATGCCTTTGTTCATAGAGATGAGCACGGCCACAGCCTGTATGGCGCTGCTGGCATGGTTGCCCACTACTTTCATTCCTAAAATCTTCATGGCATCGTCATTGGTCACCAACAATTTGATAAAGCCCTGGGTGTTGCGCTTGGCGATGGCGCGGGGTATGGTGCTGTACTCCAGCGTCACGATCTTGTAGTCGAGCTTCTTTTCTTGCGCTTGTATTTCGTTGAGGCCCACGCCTGCCACCTCCGGGCTGAGGAACATAATGGTGCTGATATTTTCATACACCAATTTGCGGTCCGGCTTGCCAAACATGCGCTCCACGGCATAGCGGCCTTCCAACTCGCCTACATTCACTAATGAAATATCGGCAGTGAGGTCGCCCACGGCATAGATGTTGGGCACGTTGGTTTGTGTGTCGTTGTTTTCAATGCCGCGCTTGGAGATGTTGATGCCCACGCCATCGATCCACAGGACTTCCAGGTTGGGCACACGACCCACGGAGACAAGGGCCTTCTCCACATTAAACACCTGGCGCGTACCGTCAGTATATTCCAGTTCATATTCTACCCGACCGTTCACCATGCGCATGTGTACCAGTCGTGAGTTGCGATGGATGAGCACTCCGTTGTTTTCCATGTTGCGCTCAATGATGCGCACTACGTCTTCATCTTCGAAGGGCAGAATGCGGTCTCCTTTGTCAATGAGATGGACTTTTGTCTTGCCAAAGCCACTGAAGATGGTTGCATACTCGCAACCTATCACCCCCGCCCCTACAATCACCATGCTCTCGGGGAAGTCAGTCATCT
>JAIENH010000537.1 GCA_019751475.1 Cyclobacteriaceae bacterium | reverse complement strand
AGCCAAACGCGCCAAAATCGGCAACGACAGCATCGCCGGGCTTGACTGGTACAGGCACCACGCAGGTGCCAGTCATGGAGCGAACGAGGTGCGAAAGAAATTATACCAACTCAAGAAAGGTACGGGGGCCTACCGGATTGTAGACCTGGGAAATCTCAACCCCGGCATTGACCTGGATGAATCGTATGTGCGCCTGAGCGAAGTGTGCCGCATCTTGCTGGAGAGCAATGTGCTGCCCGTGATCATTGGCGGCAGCCATGACCTTGGCTATGGTCAGTATTGGGCGTACGAAGGCCTGGAGAAATTGGTGAGCCTGCTGAATGTAGATGCCTTTCTCGACCTGGAAGACAAACACGGTGTGCCGGCCGACCGCAAGCACATTCACAAAGTGTTGCTGCACGAGCCCAACTACCTGTTGAGCTACACCCACCTGGCCTATCAGAGTTACCTGATTGATCCATCCTCCATTGGCGTGTTGGAGAAACTTTATTTTGAAGCCTTCCGCATCGGGCAGATGCGCACCAACCTACAGGAAATGGAGCCTGCTATCCGCCAGGCTGACTTGCTTTCGTTTGACGTGACGGCCATCCGGTCCAGCGATGCTCCGGGCAGCGACCACGCGCAGCCGTTTGGGCTCACGGGTGAAGATGCGTGCCAGCTTTGCTGGTATGCCGGGATGAATGAAAAACTAAGTTCCCTCGGTATTTATGGCTACAGCCCCGATGTGGACGACATTCACAAGAAGACTGCGTCTGTGATTGCCACGATGATCTGGTATTTTATTGAAGGCTATTATCACCGCAAAAATGAGCAGGATTTTCGCTCGAATGATTTCACCAAGTACACCGTGTCTATGCCGGTAGAACCGGAAACACTGATCTTCTACAAAAGCAAGTTTACCGACCGTTGGTGGATGGAAGTACCGATGCCCTCCAAATCGGTGTACGCCCGCAACAGCATTGTGCCGTGCAATTACAGCGACTATCAAACAGCCACCAAAGGAGATATTCCTGATAGATACATAGCTGCGCTTTCTAAGATTTGAGACTAATGTTTGTGTTTATGCAGTGTGGGGAATAGGAAGGTTTAAAAAATGAAGCTTAAGCCCGAACCAGTTGCGACTTGCCCCACACACAATTTAAATGAGGACAACGAACCACGCCATTGCGTAAAGACCTTTATCATCAGCAGTACGGCTAGCTCAGTATTTTTTTAAGAAATCTAAAAACTTTCAGTACACCCAGTCCAAGTAGGCTTGCAGTAATACCTAAAATAGCTGTAATAATTAATGGCTTTGTCGCTGTCGGGTAAGTCCGTGCAATAGCGTAAACAAAAAGTCCAAAGATTACTACTCCAATCGCAGAGGAGTAAATGACTGTCTTTCCTAATTCGGTTGTCTCATCTTCTTTTTGCTCAAGTTTAACTCCTTTATGAATGACTCCAACATTCACTTCTGGTTGTACTCCGCTAAAATTTTCAACTAACATGTTAATTGTCACAGATGTATGCCTGTTAAATACAGGCAAATTAAATTTCTTATTAGTCATTATGTACTGTAACTCGGTCGTGAGTTGAGCTGGTGTTTGGTGATTTGGGTTAGTTAACTTTTGTTGAAAGTCCACTTGATTTCTATTTGAGACTTCAACAAAATAGCTGTAGTGCTGTTGTTCTATCAAAATTCCTGACTTAGTGTTGTCGTATTGTCCTGATTGACCTAAGATTTGACTGTTCTGGTCTACGTTAAAATCAATGTTTAGATTTTGTAAATCATTGTTGGAGTCATTCTTCAATTTTACTGTGATAAAGTTTAGGTGATTTATCAGCCTCTTATTGTGATGAACTTCAATTTCACCCCAATAGTCAGTGTGCGATGAAGTCGCAAGTGGGTTGAATATGATTTCATAGCTAATCGTTGTCACTCGAGATTTAAATTTCTCAAGGTATACTCCGATGATAACTGCGAATACCCCCGTAACTACCAAGCTAATAGTCGATGGTAATATTTTGTCGACAAAGTCGTAGTCAATGGTTGGTTCCATAACTTGATAATTTTAAAGCCATATTGTGACCAACGAAGAAGGGATTAGATGCACCGCACTTTGATTACCGAACAAAGCCCTTCTTTTTTTATTTCGTTTATCTTATGTTAGCGACAGTTGTACTCTTTCCACGAAGCCGTGTCCGTCCAAGTTCGCAAAGAAGTTTGTAAGAGAGATTTACTTTCATCATTTCTGTTGTCAAGTTACATTGTGTTGAAGTTGCCTGAATACTTTGTTGGATAAATCACTTCATAAAACCAATCTCCGTCAGCAACTAAAACTCGTCTGCCGATTAAAACATTTTTGTCAAGTTTGTTTTGTTGTAGCACTTGAAGAATTGTCTGCAATGATTGCTCAACATTACTTACATCAAAAAGCATATTACCACCTCCTGGTCCTAAATCCCCTGCTGTCCATTCACCGAGGTTTTTTCTTTCAAGTGCTTCTCCCAATTTGCTTTCTGTTTCTTGTCGTTTGTCCAAGAGTTCCATTTCATTTTTGAAACCTGGCATCTGAATTTGAACGAACAAAACATCTTGTCCTTTAAACGGTGTCCAATTGTAAGTGTTTTGCAACTCGGCTTTCTTGTTGTCAAGTTGTTGTTGTGTCAATTGCTCTGCTGAAATAAATTTTTGTTTTGCTCCTTCAGGCGTTGTGATATCAACTTCGTAAACTTGCAAGTCAAAAGTTTTGCTGTCCAAAGTCAGAACTCTTGCAACACGAACCAAACTATCCGCCTTGTTGTAAAGTGTAAATATTTCTTTGTCAGGGAATGCTTGTTCGTCCGCTTGATTGTTTGCTGTCTGGTTACAACCTGCCAGTCCTAATAGTGCCAAAAGTTTGAAAACCATATTTTTTAGGTTCATTTCTTGCAGTTAGTTTAAAGTTTGCAGTGTCGTCAAATAATTACCACCAACTCCTAAATATACGCAACTCATCAAAATGAAACTTGTGTAAACCCAACCGTAATAGTTGGCTTTACGCATTACTTTCGAACCCGTGTGGGGTTCCGGTTATTCAATACGTTTAGGGTAGGCTCGTATTTCTGAGCTGGCGCGGTAGCCCGGTCGAAATGCGGGGGTGCCCGGAATGTGCGTAGGGCAGCATATTTCGACCTCCCCTTTTCTTTTGAAGCTTTTCTTTTGGGGAAGCAAAAGAAAAGCGGGAAAAGTAAGAGGCTTCCGGTTAGAGCAACGTAATAAATGTATGCAAGCTATAAAGGTGGCTTGATCCGTTATTTCAATTCAGCAATGACCGTGCGTCCGCCTCTCGTGACCTGGTCGATAGAAACTTTCACGGTAGCATCAAGCGGGAGAAAAATATCCACCCGCGATCCGAATTTAATAAACCCGAATTCTGCTCCTTGCTCCAGCGTGGCACCTTCTTTCACATAACACTTAATTCGCCTGGCCAAGGCACCGGCTATCTGCCGGAACAACACTTCTGTACCATTTTTCATTTTGGCCACCACCGTGGTACGCTCATTCTCCGTGCTCGACTTCGGGTGCCAGGCCACGAGGTACTTCCCAGGATGATATTTGAAATAGCTGATGATGCCTCCCACGGGCATGCGGTTTACATGCACATTCACGGGCGACATGAAAATTGAAATCTGCTTGCGCTTGGATTTGAGGTATTCGGTTTCCTCGGCTTCTTCAATGACCACCACTTTTCCATCGGCTGGTGCGAGCACCAGCTTGTCATTCTTGGAGACAGTAAAAATCGGGTTGCGAAAAAACTGAAGAATGATGAGATAGAAAATCACTGCTCCACCAATGATGATGTTGCGAACTACATCATTGTGCGGATGAAAGAAATAATCGGCAAGCCCAATGATGCCTACCAGCACCAGTAATAAAACGAACAGCAGCGTACGGCCTTCTTTGTGAATGGTCATGTGAGATAAAAGATTACAGGTGGCAAGTTACAGATTGTTGTTTCAAAATTTGAAATCTGCCATTTGAAAATGTAGAAATCCCCTTCACATGTTCGCTGTCCGCGGATTTCTGCATTTTCGAACCTAAATCAACTAGATTTAAATCTCCCCAATCTTTTGTCCGATCCCGAAGTGTAAACGGTGTTGAGTTAGATGCAGTCTACACCAGATTGTAAGTTGAATTTTTGGCCCCAACACCAAGAAATTACTTATTTTTGTAACTGTAGGGAACAAAAAGAAACTGCTACGATGCCGGAGTTGTCGAGATTTTTTGGTGTTGTGATTTACATGTATTTTAAAGATCATGTTCCTCCACACTTTCATGCAGTATATCAAGAGCATGAAGCACAGATTTCAATTGAAACTGGAAATATTATATCAGGCGAATTGCCCAATCGGCAAACAAGACTCGTACAAGCTTGGGTAGAATTACATCGGGAAGAGTTGAAACAGAATTACGAGGAGTCGCAAAAAGACTTTGGCAAATTGAAGAAAATAAAACCACTGGAATGAATCCGAGAATAGCTCGAATAGTAGAGGTGAAGCCTTTTTTAGTTACCGTGGAGTGGACTAATGGTGAAGTAAAATCTATTGATTTTGATAAATTTCTTATGCGTGAGAGAAATGTAGATTCCATCTTCTCAAAATTGTTTCAAAAGGAAATTTTCTCACAAGTGAAAACGGACGGGAGAACCCTTTATTGGGATGCCCTGACAGAAATGATTGATATTGACGGGTCTAAGATAGCTGCACCCATCGATTTCTGCCCAGATGTTTTGTATAACTCTTCAAAGTAGGAGGGAATTTAAATCCTCCATTTAAATTTGTGGGGAGAGGATTTACTTTTTTAAAGTCGCTGCCAGTAACTTGTTCTGCGTCATCAACTCTTCTATTTGCCTGTCTTTAACTGCAAGTAGCTGAGTGAACTTTCTTGAGCTAAAAAACAACCATAAAGTTTTTTTTTAAAAAGGGGACGCTGCAGGCGCTTTTCGTAGTAACCTAACAATTTCCGATTTACCCTTGAAAGATGTAGACTTAACGAGAAGAAAAATGAGTAACCGTAACACCGACAATTTCACCTTCGCGGTAACGGTATAAAATGTCATTTGCTCCAAGCTCGCTGTCATCCGCAGCTACGGGTGCACCAAAATTGACGTACATCGTATCTGCTTGCTGATCATAACGCACATGCATATCTTTTACATGGCTATGGTTAACGGCTTTCAATACCTTCAAAATAGAATCTATTTCAATTTCCGCCATTTTATTTTTCCTGTGCTGGAGGACTTAGCGTGAAATGCTTTCTGTTCGTCAGAGAACTTGAATCAATCAATATCCACCTCTGAACTTATACGTCTTCGCAACCTTATCAATGGCCACCATGTAGGCGGCAATGCGCATGGATACTTTGTACTCCGTTGCCACGCGGAACACATTGTCGAATGCGTCTTTCATGATCCGGTCGCTTCTGCGGTTCACGCGATCGGCCGTCCATTTGTAGCCAAGACGGTTTTGTACCCATTCAAAATAGGATACGGTAACACCACCGGCATTCGCCAGAATGTCTGGCACTACACTGATACCTTTTTCGTAGATAATATTGTCAGCTTTGGAAGAAGTAGGGCCGTTGGCACCCTCGACAATTAACTTGGCTTGTATCTTGGTTGCATTGCTTACCGTGATAACATCTTCGGTGGCAGCGGGAACCAACACATCCACCGGCAATGTGAGAATTTCCTGGCCGTCTATTTTTTGTGCTTCGCTGTATCCATCCAGTGTGCCTTTGTTGCCATCGCGATACGCTACCGCTTTGTTGATGTCAATTCCTTTTTCGTTGTAGTACGCTCCTGAAAGATCGCTGATGGCCACTACTTTCAATCCGCGTTCTTCCAACAATCGTGCGGCCCACATCCCCACATTGCCAAAGCCCTGCACAGCGCATGTTGCGTTGTATGGATTTATCTTCAACTTACCCATGGCAGCCAGTGCCGTAACCATTACACCACGGCCGGTTGCTTCTGTTCTTCCCAGTGATCCACCCAACACAATCGGCTTACCTGTCACCACGGCATTTACCGTCATACCTTGCGTGCGTGAATATTCGTCCATCAACCACGCCATTTCACGAGGACCTGTGCCCATGTCAGGTGCTGGTATGTCTTTGTCTGCACCGAAAATATCAATCATGGCCAGCGTGTAGGCGCGCATGAGGCGCTCAATCTCTCCAGCCGACATTTCACGCGGGTTGCAATTCACACCACCCTTAGCACCACCATACGGAATATCCACTACGGCACATTTCCATGTCATCCAGGCAGCAAGTGCTTTTACTTCATCCAGGTTTACATGCGGGTCAAAACGAATGCCACCCTTGGAAGGACCGAGAATCGTTGAGTGTATCACACGATATCCTTCAAACACACGGATGGTGTTATCGTCCATCGTGACGGGCAGGGAAACAATTACCTGGCGGGCAGGTACTTTCAATACGTTGTAAATCTGTTCTTCCAGGCCCAGCAATTGCGATGCGGTGTGGAAGCGTGACATCATTGCCTCAAATGGATTTTCTTTGTCAAGTAGGGGAGCTGGTTCGATGTAAGCCATAAAAAGATTTAAGATGTATGATTGATCGATTTAAGATTTCAAAAGTTAAGAAGCCATTTATGGCTACGAAAACGGTTGCAAAGATATAGAAATTCACGGCTTGACGGTTTTTGGCCTCCCTCCAAAATTTTATTACGCCCAAAGGCCTACCGACACTATAATCCCTTAAAATGTGAATGAAATCAGGCTTCTTGTTTGGCGGATTGTGCGTTAAAAAATCTCCAGGAATGCTACAATAAATGGCGCGGAAATTAGTAGTCCGTCAAAGCGATCAAGAAAGCCCCCGTGCCCGGGAAGACTGGAGCCCGAATCTTTAATCTCGATGCTTCGCTTCAGCAAGGATTCAATCAGATCACCATACGTACCCCCGACAATAATAATGGCGGCTATCGAAAGCCATTGCCACAAGGCGAGGGTATGAAAGAAGTTATTCATGAGAAACGCGAAGGCAAGCGCCAGCAAAGCGCCACCGAGTGCGCCTTCCCAGGATTTTTTAGGAGAGATGCGCTCAAATAATTTTCGCTTTCCAAAAAGTGTACCTGCTATGTAGGCTCCTGAGTCGCTGGCCCAGAGAATGAACAAACACCCAAACATGATTTCATAATTGTAATCTCCATTTTCGAAGGCTGCAATGTTCAGCAAAGCATAGGGTATGGCCACGTAGAAGATTCCAAGAAACGTGTACGCAATATTGGTGAATGGCTTGCGCTCAAATTTTTTGTACAGCTTGATCATATACACGCACGAGATCAAGGGGAAAATCAAAAAGTAATATCGATACGAAATGTCTTTGTGTTCGATGAGGAATGACAATGAAAAAATACTCATGCCGCAAATGGTGCCGAAGGTTTTTTGCACCACCATGCCGTCCAGTCCGGCCAAGGCATAAAACTCACGAAGGGTGAGAAAGCAGATAAGAAAAAAGATGGCGAAGTACGTCCACTCGCTGTAGATGATGCAGGAAATAATTACTGCCGCGCCTATCAGTGCCGTAATAATTCGCTGCGTCAGGTTGCTGTATTTTTTAAGAGCGGTCACGATGCAAGGTAGCGGATGTAATGAAATAGTGACGCAGGTAGTAGAGTAGAGCTCCCAGTGCTACGATTGAAACAGCTACAGTGGGCAGTGGCGCGCTCTGTGTGCTCTCCATATCTATGGTGATGAGTCCTTTTTGATACAAGTAAAGTCCGATTAGTTGCAAGCCGTTATTAAACAAATGGGCCAGCACTGGTACCCACAGGTTGCCCGACCAGTAATACAAATACCCAAAGCATACAGAAAGTAAGATGCGGGGAACGAATCCGAAAAATTGCAAATGAAAAGCACTGAATAAAACAGACGTGATGAGAATAGCAACGTGCGGGTTGCGCAAAGCCCTCACAAGTTCTGTTTGAAGAAAGCCGCGGAACACCAGTTCTTCACCGATGCCTGGTAGCACAGCGACCACAAGAAAGATAAAAGTGAACGATAG
>JAIENH010000581.1 GCA_019751475.1 Cyclobacteriaceae bacterium | reverse complement strand
TAAGGATTTGTTCATGACCGCAAGTTTAAAAAGTGTGATTCCCTTACAATTTAACTATTTTGCGTAAGTCCAGTTAAGAATAAACCTACCAAAAGTAAAAATTCAAAAAATCTCGGGCATCATACCTGTGCCTCAAAAGTCGCTAGGCAAAATTGAAGAACGCATTAACAATGCCGAACACACTTTTGCAGTGAATGAAACGGTTAATTACAAGCATCTGTTGCTGATTGACGATGCCGTAGGCAGCGGCTCGACACTCAACCAGATTGCAGGGAAAATAAAACACAAGGGCATCGCAAAAAAAGTGACAGGCTTGGCCGTGGTCGGAAGCTTCAAGGGCTTTGATGTTATTACAGATATTTAATTCTTGGGCAGAAATTTTATCTTTGACTAATGGCTTCAATCCTCCCCAACTTCGAATACGACATTTTCATCTCTTACCGTCACAATGATAATTTGGATGGCTGGGTGAGCGACTTTGTTCAAAACCTTGAGAAAGAACTGCGCGGCACGCTGAAAGATTCGTTGACCATCTACTTCGATAAAAACCCGCACGATGGCCTGCTCGAAACGCACAATGTGGACAAAAGCCTAGAGGGAAAACTAAAGTGTTTGATTTTCATTCCCATCATCTCACAAACTTATTGCGATACCAAAAGTTTTGCATGGCAGCATGAGTTTATTGCGTTTAATAAACTGGCAAAGGAAGATTCATTTGGACGAGATGTTAAATTAAGCAACGGAAATGTGGCGAGCCGTATTCTTCCCGTCAAAATCCACGACCTCGATGCCGAAGACAAATCGTTAATTGAAAATGAAATCGGTGGAGCATTAAGAGCTATTGAATTTATTTACAAAGAGGCCGGAGTCAATCGGCCATTAAAAGCTACCGACAGCAAAACCGACAATCAAAATAAAACTGATTATCGAAATCAGGTTAACAAAGTAGCGAACGCGATTAAGGAAATTATCACGGCCTTAAAAAATCCTCAAACGGCTCGACCTTCCAACCTCGAACCTCCAACTTCCAACATCAATCCAACTTCCAACCTCAAAAAGAATTCGAGTAAAAAGACATCCGTAATCATTTCACTAGCCGCCTTGTTCATCGTTGCCATTAGTTATTTCTTCTACCAACAACGAACCACGGTCAACGACCAACCAATCACTGAAATAGAAAAGTCCATTGCCGTACTCCCTTTTGTAGATTTAAGTGAACAGAAAGACCAAGGCTGGTTTGGTGATGGACTTACGGAAGAAGTGTTAAACAGTTTGGCACACGTAAAAGGGCTTAAAGTAACTTCACGTACCTCCTCGTTTGCTTTCAAAAACAAGAACCTTCGCATACAAGATATTGCCGATTCCCTTGGTGTAAATTATTTGGTAGAGGGTTCCGTTCGAAAATCAGATAACGGCTTGCGCATCACCGCGCAGTTAATACGCGCCAACGATGGTTATCACATTTGGTCAAATACGTACGACCGAAATGCCAAAGATATTTTTGCACTACAGCAGGAAATTGCCACTAGAATTGCAGAGAGTTTGGATATCTCGCTAGACGAAAATTCTATTAAGCAAATGCAATGGGCAGGCACTACCAGCGCGGAAGCCTATTTAGCCTTTTTGAAAGCTCGAGAGCTCGACAATCAAGCACACGAACGCGGCAGATTTGTTGATGTGGCCAAATTAAAAAACGCGAACTTGTATTATGAACAATCCTATCAGTTGGATCCAGATTTCGTTAATCCTTATTTGTTTCACGCTGATTTTTTTCTGCATTATGTATTAAAAGACAATCCCAACTATCGCGATACGCTGACCGATCAGCAAGCCTATAAGCACTTTAATGAAGATTTGGCCAATGCCATTGCTCGATCAAAAGAACCCTCGCAGGCTGACTATTTTCGGATTCCCCAAATCATGTACTCCAACAACTGGACAAATTTTCGGCAGGTGATCGAAAAAAGTTTGTCGCTGTCGAGCAAAGACGCGGCAAGGCATTTTAAATACCAGAATTTTGATTTATCCACCGTGCTCATTGCGCTTGGCTATGGCGAGCAGTTGAGCAAGGTAAGCGAGGAGATTTTGCAACAAGACCCTTCTGCCTCAGAGTCCGCTCGGAGCATTATTTTTTATTTATTGTATCTTGGAAAATACGATGAAGCACTAGGAAAAATGAGAGAAGTAAATACTACCTCGGTGAGGTATGGGGTAGATGACTATAAGCTATATGCGATGATTCAATTGGGCAAACTGGATGAAGCCTACGAGCTGATCTTGCAAGATCCTATTCAAGACTATTTTACTTACTATGACTTAAAAGCAATCATATTGGCTAAACAAGGTAAGCGCGAAGAGGCAAGGAAAATATTGCAGGTAGAGCATCGCGCCAGCCCGTTTTATCTTATTGCCATAGATGCCGTGCTGGGAAGACAAGAGGCAAACAAAGCAGCTGCATTAATGGATAATAAAATCTTACTGGACTTTCCGCTATTTAGAAGTCTCATTTTGTCACCCAATAAACTTCCGTACGATTTAAGTGCCACACCTAACTTTGCCAGAAAATTAAAGCAGGCGGGGGTTGATGTGTCGGCAAAAAAATGATGAGTCGATGAATGGGGGATTTATTAAAATAAATCTTTCACTTTGAAGTACTCAAAATAAATTCTGAAACGTCTTTCTTGAATTTCTCTAGCGAAGGTTGGTGTGTGTACATCATGTGCCCTGCCTCATAGTATTTCATAATGATGTTGTTGCGCAGTTCGTTGGTGAGCCCCAAGTGATCGATGGTATGCTCTACGCCATAAAACACCGTGGCAATATCATAATAGCCATTTAAGATAAGCACTTTTACGTTGGGGTCTTGCGTCATGGCCTGAGCCATATCGATGCCCGTGTTAATGGCAGCCGAGGTTCCCCAGCGCATGTTGCCTTCGTGTTTCCAGTCCCACTTAAAACCTTCGCGGCCGCCAGCGCTGGTCATGTAGTTAAGTTTTTTGTTGGCCTTCAGGTCGTTGTAGAAGTAGTGCATGAATCCGGCAGTGTATGCCGGACTGATGGCTGAACTCTGCGGATCATAATCGGCAAACTGCGAAAGCAAATCTTGATTGCCCCCTTTGAATCGGGAATCCAATCGGCCTACAATATTTCCTTCGTTGCGCAGCAGCTCCGAAAAAAATTCTCCATTCTGCACACGTAAATCAGCTTTCTTCCAAAAGTCGGCACTGCAGCCAGAGTAGCTTGCTAGTTTATTAGCCACCGCATTGCGCTCTTCCGTAGTTAGTTTATTGCCTTTGAAGAGTGCTGGCGCATATTCTTTTTCTGTAAACGTGCGTACTTCATTTAAAAACGTTTCCAGGCTGGCAGGCTTGTTGGCAATTTTATTGTGGTACCAGGCCGTGGCGGCATACGTAGGGAAGTGAACCACATACGGCAAATCGTCATTGGGCGGAAACAACAGCGTGCGCAAATCAAATACAGCGGAGACCATCACTACACCATTGAGTGCAATGCCGTCACCCAATAATTTATTCATCACGCCTGCATTACGAAACGTGCCATAACTTTCTCCTACCAAATACTTGGGTGAATTCATTCTGCTATTCTCAATCAAGTATTGTTTGATGAATAAGCTGATGCTCCGGATATCTTGGTCCACGCCCCAGAAGTCTTCAAACTTTGCTTTGCCAATCGGTACGCTCAAGCCCGTGCCTACGGGATCCATCATCACCAGATCGGCCACATCCAACAGCGAAAAATCATTGTTCACAATTTTATAAGGTGCAGCCGGAGTGTTGCCAGGATCGTTGACCACAATTCGCTTTGGGCCCATCACACCCATGTGCAGCCAATAACTAGATGAACCCGGGCCGCCATTGTAGGAGAAAATAATGGGGCGATTTACAGGCGCTGCATCTTTTGTGTAGCTAGTGAATCCAAACAATGCGATGGGGTTGTTGTTTTCATCGCGGAGTTGCATCGTACCCGCCTTGGCGGTGAGCGGAATGGTAACACCATTTATTTTTACAGATTGCGGTGTAGTGGAGACTTCTCCTTCTGGAATCGGCTTTTCTTTTGCGGACTCAGTTTGTGCCAAGCAGATTGAGCTTGCCGCCATCAACAACACAACCAATAGATTTTTCATTGCTTTGAATTTAACGAGGTCAAATTAGCAAAATTCAGAGCACGGGCAACGACAAATTTTATGTGTGGTTTTCACGTTCTGGATTGAACAGAAGTCGAATGTTAAATAACAAAAGTGCCACCCTCTTCAAACTTCACGACTCGACATTGAGCATTCGAGTATCCTTTTTATTTGAACACTTCATTCGCATATGCCGTATCCTTTTATTTTGAAAATGTTTATAAGTCAATTTAGTACTAGGGATTGAAAAGTAATTCAGTACCAGCCGCTTGATCGTTACGGTGTTTTTTGCAACGGCATCCATAAATCGAAAGGATAAGGTCAATTCATTTACGACCACAGAATCAGCGTATAGAACAGCGTAAAAATTGATTTTACCGATCACCTTATTTTTGTGATACTTGTGACATGAAGAAACAAAAGACTGCCTCTCCACTTACCCTGTCGGTACATGCCGGCTCCACCGGTGATTCGCTGTACGGTGGGATTGTTAACCCCATTTATCCCTCCTCCGCCTACGATTATGATGCCCTGGTGCGCTATCCCCGATATTACAATACGCCCAACCAGGATGCGGTGGTAAAAAAGATGGTCGCGCTGGAGTATGGAGAAGATGGTTTGGTCTTTAGTTCGGGAATGGCGGCCATCATGACATCCATGTTTGCGTTGCTCAAAGCAGGCGATCACATCGTCTTTCAAAATGACCTGTACGGAGGTACGCACCATGCAGCTCTTCATGAGTTGGGGCGCTATGGCATTTCGCACACGATGGTCGATGCATCAGATCCACGAAATTTTGAGAAGGCAATCACTAAGCACACGAAAGTCATTTATGTGGAAACGCCTTCCAACCCGCTGCTGAAGATCTCGGATCTGAAAGCCGTGGCCTCCATTGCGCGGAAGCACAAGCTCGTTACCTTGATTGACAATACGTTTGCATCACCCGTAAATCAAAATCCTATTGAACTTGGTATTGATGTGGTGCTGCACAGCGGCACCAAATATATAGGCGGTCACAGTGACTTATGTTGCGGAGTGATGGTGAGCTCCAAGAAACTAACGGGGCAAATTAAGGCCAGTGCTATGCACTTTGGCGGCAGCCTGGATGCACAAACGTGTTATATAGTAGAGCGTAGCTTGAAGACGATGGTGCTGAGAGTGCGGCAACAAAATAAAAGCGCGCAATCCATTGCCAAATTTTTGGAGGCTGAGCCCAAGGTTACTAATGTCTTTTATCCGGGCCTGAAGAAACATCCGGGCCACAGTGTAGCAAAACAGCAGATGACCGGTGGCTTTGGTGGCATGTTATCGTTTGAGGTAAAGGGTAATACTGATGCGTTCATTAAAAAACTGAACTACATCCGCAAGGCTGTGAGTTTGGGAGGGGTGGAGTCAACCATAGCGCAACCGTATAAAACATCACATGTGAAGCTCACCGCTGCGGAACGCAAGGCAGTGGGTATCTCGGATCAGTTATTACGCCTCTCGGTGGGAATTGAAGAGACTGAAGATTTGATAGAAGATTTGAAGAAGGCTTTGTAGAGAATTTTTGCTAACGCGGCAACCGTAACTTCTTTGGGTCTTGACGTGAGTCAAACAATGTAATTATGCTAATCACTTTTTCTTTTGTTTCGTAGTAAATGACTGTATGTCCGGTAAGGACTGACCTTCTAATGCTCTTGCGTTGGCTTGCTGCTGGAAATAATTTAGGATTCTGACGGATTGCTTCAAGGCGCTTATCGAGTCGTCTGGCAAAGATCTTTACTTCTTTTTCTGTCCAATTTTCAAGTAAGTATGTCAGTATATTCTGAAGATCAGCCAAGGCTCGATCTGACCAAAGAAGTTTATAGCCATTTTTCATAAAGCTTCTTCGCTTCTCGGTGGGGCTTTACGCGCCCTGCTTTTATATCGGCTAAGCCCTTCTCAATAGCTGCTTTTTCTTCATCGGTTATCTCTTTCCACCAATCCCTGGTTGGTTTTTTTCGAAGGGCCTTTAATTGCTCTATAGCAGAGGAGTCTGTTAGGCCGGTCACCCATTTGATAATTTCCAGTTTTTCTTTTTCCAGGCTTGTGGTATTCATCTATAAAGTAATTGTGTTCTAAATTTAGGAATTATTTTCATTGGCTCATTTAGGTCTTCATTTTCAAAAAACAATATCGCTTCCCTATCTTCGTTGTACTTTTTACATGAAACACATTGTTTTCGCTCTGGTTATCCTGTTCCCTTGGCAATCGTTGGCCCAGGAAGTGAAGCAGGCTTTTGGCACTGAAGGACAGTACACCTTTGAAACGGACAAGCCTTACAAGTTGCTGGAGCTGGATGAAAAAACTTCCGAGCCCATCGTCAGCAAAAAGAAAAAGCCCAAGCGTAATACTTTTTATGGTGTGAAAACGCGCAAGAGTTATACGCGCAAAGGTTTTGGCGATCGCACTACACTCGAACTCTTCTATGTGCTAAAGAAACCGGAAAAGCCATCCATATTCGTCCGCGATATTTACTGGTATGATTTTACCAGAAGAGAAATTCGCAAGACGGCCAACTTCGACCCTAAGAAAGGCGTGTTGCTGCACGGGCCCTACAAGAAGATGCAAAATGCGGTAGTGCTGGAAGAGGGTATCTTTTACAAAGGCACTAAGCATGGGCGATGGATGCAGTACGATCGAAACGATATTCTGAACGACAAAGAAAAATACTACAAGGGCTGGCCTAAGGAGTCGCTGGTAACCTACTACGATCCGCAGGGAAACAACCGAAGAGTGAAAGAAATGATCCCGATTGAGATCGATGAGCGGGAAGGTTTTTATTTTTTGTTTCATGAGAACGGTACCATAGCTGTGACAGGCGAATACAAGTGGGATCAAAAAGTAGGCGACTGGATAGAAAACTATCCCAACGGCAAGCGAAAGAAAATCATCGCCTATCCCAAAGAGCCGTTTGACAAAGAAATTCGACCGTTCGTTCGCAAGGAATGGGATGATAAAGGCAGGGAGATTTTTTCTTCTAACAAGGGAACGTAAATATCGAACTTGAATCGTCTTCGTTCTTTAGTAAAAAGCATCTTCAATATGGTGGATTTCGGGAACTCCCTCCACCCAGGTTATAGCAACAATATCGTAGCGCACGTTGCCTTGCCAGTCAATCTCGGTCATGTAATGTAGGGCTCCTTCCAGCACCTTCTTTTTTTTCTTGTAGTCCACAAACTCTTCAGGGAAGCCGAAAGCGGTGGAGGTGCGTGCCTTAACCTCGACAAATACAAGCCAATTGCCTTTCACCACGATCAGGTCAATCTCTGATTTTTTATGACGGTAGTTGCGCTCGCGCACGGTGAAACCCTTCTTTTCCAAAAAGGTCGCGGCCAGCGACTCGCCCTCATTTCCTCTTTTGATTTTATCACTCATGACCTACCTTTGACCGCAAAAGTTACAGCGATAGAATGAAAAAACTAATCGAGGGGTTTACACTACAATTGAATGAGGCTTTGCGAATCGGGCAGGCCGTTGACATGGTACGCCAAGGTACTGATATTCGCAATGTGCTGATTACCGGCATGGGGGGCAGCGGCATCGGGGCCAATCTCGTGGAGTCGCTGACATTTGGGCGTATCCCGATCCCGATTACGGTATGCAAAGGCTACAATATTCCGCAATTTGTAAGTCCGCATACCTTATTTATAGCCTGCTCGTATAGCGGCAATACGGAAGAGACACTTGCGGCCGTGCAGAAGGCCATGCTCAAACGGGCCCATATTATCTGTATCACCTCGGGTGGTAAAATGCTGGAGCTGGCGAAGGAGTACAACTTCTATTACATCCAGGTGCCAGACGGTTACAGCAGTCCTCGGGCAATGATCGGCTACATG
>JAIENH010000487.1 GCA_019751475.1 Cyclobacteriaceae bacterium | reverse complement strand
GTTAAGTGCCGCGGTGTGCAGCTTCACCAGCACCTGGTCTTTCACCGGCCGTGGCTTTGCAAATTCGATCACCTCCAAAGGAAAATCCTTTCCTTTGAAAACAGCCGCTTTCATGCTTGGGCGGAATTAGATGCGAACAATGTGATTCCAGCCATGCGTATCAGGCAATGCGCCTGAGCGAATGTCGTGAAGACGCTTCTTCACTTGCAATTGAAAACTTGAAGCATCCGGAGCAGGTATGGTTATGTCCTGGCCATGAATATGAACAGCCGCAATGGGCGACACTACCGCTGCAGTGCCACAACCAAAACCTTCCGTCAGTGTTTTGTTTTTAAAACCATCGACTAACTCACTAAGACTTATTCTGCGCTCTTCCGTTGGCATGCCCATGTCTTTGGCTAATGTTAAAATCGTATCGCGCGTGACGCCATCGAGAATAGCCGTGTTAAGTTTTGGTGTGATGAGCTTGCCATTGAGAACAAACATCACATTCATCATGCCCACTTCATCAATGTACTTGTGCTCTTTGCTGTCCGTCCACAGCACCTGGTCAAAGCCTTCTTGCTTGGCCACTTGCGTGGGATAAAACGCACCACCATAGTTGCCTGCACATTTTGCAAAGCCAGTGCCTCCTTCGGCTGTGCGCACATACTGGTCTTCCACTTTCAGGCGGAACGGCTTGTTATAATAAGGACCCACAGGGCTGGTGAGTACTACAAATTTATATTGGTCAGCTACCTTCACTCCAAGGCGTGATTCGGAAGCAAACACCAACGGACGGATGTATAGTGAAGAACCTTCTGAATCAGGCACCCAATCTTTGTCCACTTCGATGAGGGCGGTGAGCGATTGCAAAAACATTTCAAACGACATGGTAGGCATGCACATGCGCGCCAATGATTTGTTCATGCGGTCGTGGTGCTTGTGCGGGCGGAAGATGTTGATGCTGCCATCTTTCATTTTGAATGCCTTCATGCCTTCGAAAATGGCCTGCCCGTAGTGCAGGGCGAGGATAGCAGGCGTCATTTTCAATTCGCCAAACGGTACAATGACCGGGTCGCTCCACTGGCCTTTGGCCCAATCTGACAGCAACATATGATCGGAAATGTACTTGCCGAACTCGAGGTTGTTAAAATCAGTCTCCCGCAGACGGGATTGCGTGGTTCGCTGGACGGAAATAGTGTCAGTGGCTGTCATACGTGTTAGTTTTGCTGGTAAATATATTTAAAATAAAGGGTGTAACGGTTGTAAAATACTCATTCAATTTCCGGCCGAAGTTTCTGCATGGCAGCGGCCACTTGGTGCGACTGCTCGTCAGGCCGCTCGCGCAGTTGCTTCATAATCTCCTGGTAGGTTTTGTTGTCGCGATTTTGCGAAAGTTTGTAGGCAGCTTCCATGCGTGAGATAGTCAACTCCAGTCCCACGATGCCCAGCACTTCCTTCTCCACAAATTTCTTTGACATGGTATCTACCGATACAGGTCGCGGTGAGTTCTTCTCGTAGTGATTGGTCAGTTGGCGCAATGAATCGATCAAAGCATCACCCTCAATGATTCGCATGGTTCCATACACGTGCACGGCTATGTAGTTCCAGGTGGGAACGTTTTCATGATCGTACCAGGATGAGGATATGTAGGTATGTGGCCCCTGAAAAATAGCAAGCACCTCCGGTTGCGCTGCCAATTCCTTCCATTGTTTATTTCCGCGAGCCACATGACCCGAAAATGTATTTCCATCAGCTGACAAGTGCAGGGGCAGGTGTGTAGCCCACGGTTTCCCTTCCACGGTACTGACGAGAATAGCAAAACCATGTTGACGAAGGAATTGCTTCACCTCGTCCATGTTTTCATTGCGATTGATTTTGGCGATGTACATGTTGAAACAGGATGCAGGAGTTAGAAGGTAGAATATAGAAGGGTCAATGTTGGTAGTTATTTTTTGATAGCTCTTAAATAAAATATGATATCTGTGCTGGGCGGGTCGGTTATTCCCAACTGCCGAAGCATGGTGGTTATTTGGCCACGGTGATAGGTACCGTGGTTGACCAGGTGAAACAATAGTTCTTCCACTTCATTTTCAAATGAATCACCTTTGATTGTCTTGTATTGAATTTTTGATTGAAGAAAGGCTGGGCCGCTACTTTCAATAAATGCTAATACATCTTTAGATGATTGCACCAATCCGTTCAGCAATTCGGTTTTCCCTCCACTAAAATCAGTTAAAGGCCAAACAGACGGGTTGCTGCCTTTCAACCTGCTTAACCAAATCAATTCGGCATTCCACATGTGAAGCAATGTTTTTTCAATGGAGGGGAAGCTGCCAACCAATTCAGTCTTCAGTAACTTCTCATCCAGGGTGTGAAGTTTTGCTGAGAGCTTTTCATTTGCCCAAACGGTGTAAGCCAGGTGTTGATGAATGGTGTATGGCATAAGTTGTCAATAATTATTTGCCTTTTACTTTTTCAAGTGAATTTCTGAACGAGGCTACTGACTGTGTCACATCCTCTTCGGTGGTTGCCCACGAGCATACACTGATGCGAATAACTCTCTTTCCGCGCCACGTGGAGCCGCCTACCCAGCACACACGCTCTTGCTGAATTGCCTCCATCACTTTCACGGTAGTGTCGTCATCCTTACAAGCTACTACTACCTGGTTAAACACCACATCATTTAAAACAGTAAAACCGTCAATTACAGAAAGCTCCATAGCAAATTGCCGCGCCCTTTCGTGCATGCTAAGGACCATCTGATCGATGCCGGTCTTGCCGAGGTATTTCATCGTAGCCCACAGTTCAATCACCCGCGACCGCCTTGACATTTCGGGCGTGTAAAACATACCATCGCGATCTTTACTTACTACGATGTATCCGCCTGACATGTGCAGAGCCCCCGTCAACGCTTCTTTGTCGCTGCACATTACAATGCCGCAATCATAAGGTGTGTTGAGTGTTTTATGTCCGTCCACAGCCCATGAGTTGGCCATCTCAATTCCTTTCGTAAGATGCGCAAGCTGTTTTACCGCAGCAGCCCATAAGCCAAAGGCTCCATCAATATGTACCCAAGCTCCGGCCTGCTGGGCTTTCTCACAAAGAGTTGCGAAGTCATCAAACGATCCACTGTTCACATTGCCAGCTTGAAGAATGAGTAGCGTGCGGTTGTCTAACTCAGGCACCAGGTCGGTTTTAATTCTACCTTGATCATCGGTGTCGATAAACTGAATGGACGCTTGTCCAAAGCCCAGGATGCTGATGGACTTCAAAACAGTGGAGTGCGCTTCTTTACCAGTAATCACACGAATTGGTGGTGCACTCATCAGTCCTTGCTGATTCACATCCCATCCCTGATTCTTTAGCAACCGGTATCGCGCTGCTGCCAAACCGCAGAGATTGGCCATGGAAGAACCGCTGACAAAACCGGCTACTGCGTTGCCAGGCAAGTTGAACACGGACTTCAGCCAACTTTCCACTACGGTCTCCAGTTTTGCCGACACAGGAGAGAGCACATACATGGCCGTGACCTGATCCCAAAATGTGCCCAGCACCTTGGCACTCATGGCGGCTGGCACTACGCTACCTGTCACAAAACCAAAATACCTTCCACCCACGTGTGTGACTGTAGCTGGAGATCCATATTCATGAAGTGAGTTCAATAGGGCTGATGCGTGTGTCGGTTCGGCAGGCATGGGTTCTTCAAAATGAGACAGATTTTGCAGCGCATGATCAGTTGGGTAGACATTGCGTTCGAAGGCGTGGTCGATGTATTCAAAGCCATGCTGAAGGGCCTTATTAAAAATTGTTTTGTCGTGCATTTCTGCGAACATCCTTTTTTGCATTTCGGTCATTACGCTGCTCATTATTTTATTGAATGTTCTTTTTTTATCGGCCACCTTCCAGGATTTCGTTGATTTTGACCAAATGATGATCGCCCTGCTACCCTATACTGGTTAAAGAGCGAGGAAAGTTGCTCGATGTGATTACCAGTAGCTTGCTCAATTTTAATCATGTTGTCTATTTTGAAATTTAACCGCAAAGAACGCAGAGGTTCGCAGAGTGAGTCTGCATAGCGCGATCTTAGATTTCTTTGCGTTTCTCTGCGAACTCAGCGGTTAAGAATTAGTCTATAAATATTTTTCCGATCAAGTATAATTTGGCTGTCCCGCTAATCTCTACACGGTCTCCCATCAGTTTGCATTTTAGTTTTCCCACTCGACTGGAGAGCTGAAGTGCCGAAAACTCTGTTTTGTTTAAGACCTTCGCCCAGTACGGTGTGAGCGAAGTATGGGCCGAGCCGGTAACAGGGTCTTCGTCCATACCTGACTGCGGCCCAAAGAAACGCGAAACGAAATCAACCTGATTGCCTTTGGCTGTCACGATGATACCGCGCGCTTCTACCTTGCCTACTAATTTAAAATCAGGGCGCATGTTCCTGACCTGATCTTCCGATTCATACACAAGCATGTAGTCGGTTTTGCCTTTGAAGGTTTTCAGCGACTTTACCCCGAGACCTTCTTCCAGCAATGGAATCGAATTCACTTCACGCAGTGAATCGACCGGGAAATTCAATGTCAGCGTGTCACCTGACTTAACCACTGTCAACGGGCCGCTCCTGGAATTGAACGTAATCTTGTTGCCTTGAAAGTTTTCGTGATTGAACAGTACGAAGGCCGTAGCCAGCGTAGCATGCCCGCACAGGTCAACCTCTACGGTAGGCGTGAACCAACGAATGCGCAGCCCTTCTTTTTCGTTCACATAAAATGCAGTTTCGGCCAGGCAGTTTTCCATGGTAATGTTTTGCATCACGTGGTCGGGCAGCCATTCCTGCAGAGGGCACACGGCTGCAGGGTTTCCGGTAAAGACCTTGTCAGCAAAAGCGTCTATTTGGTAAATTTTTAGTTCCACTTTTTGATTTGAGATTTAGGATTTTTGATTTATGACTTAGGATTGGAAGATTAGTTGAAGTTATTTTCGAGTAATCGCCTGTGATAATTGATTTGACCAACGTGATAACCCAAGTGCCCTACCAGGTGAATGAGAAAATAACCCGTGGAAGTTTTTTCTTTAAACACCAACAAGGGATATTCGGCATCCAGTTGTGCGTCTTGTATTCTTGACAGAACGCTTTCCATCATCGCAATGGTGTCGTCCACCATTTTCAGCAAGTGTTGTTGTGCAATATTTTTCTGCAAAAACTCCTGCTCGCGGTTGCGAACGTAGCCGGTATTGCCCAATGTAGCGCCAATGAAATGATTGAGATTGCCTACCAGGTGCAGGCACAAATTGCCCGCTGAGTTAGCAATGCCTTTCTCTACTTGCCAGATGGTCGCCTCATTTTTATAAAGAGCAATTTCTTCTCGCGATTTTTGCAAGTCTTTTATAAAGACCTTTTTTAATTCTTGAATGAGCATAAGTCTTGAATTTTTTAGTTTGTCGGCTGAGGTTTCTTAAATACTTTCAATTGATAGCCTTTGTTCACGATGTAAATTCCGGCAACGGTCACCACAATGGCGAGTGCGATCCGGAGATTTAATTTTTCATTCAATACCAACCAACCCAGCAACACGGCAACAATTGGGTTGATGTAGGCATACAAGGAGACAAGCGTCATCGGCAGTTTTTTGATAGCGTAAGAATAGCAGGCGTAGGCGGCCACCGAACCGACCAACGACATGTAAACAAGCGAATAAATGACGGATTCATTCCACTGAATGCGACCGTAATCATCCAGCAGCAGACTAAACGGTATCAAGAATAATCCGCCAAAGAGCATTTGCAAGCCCGCATTGAAAAATGGATTGCTGGCGGTGTTTTTCTTTTTGATCCAAATACTCCCTATGGCCCAGCTTAAATTAGCGGCAAAGGTGAGTACAATGCCCGTTGTGTAGTTTGAATTTGAAAATTCAGAAAGGTGCTCACCGAAAATCATGACAACACCCGTCAGCCCCGTGGCCAATCCCAACAGGATAAGCCAGTTCGGCTGCTCATCTTTGGTAACGAATACATTGATGAGTACGGTCCATATCGGCATCATCGAGCAAATGATGGCGGCCACACCGCTGGATATGTACATCTCGGCCCAACCCACCACGCTGATGCCGAGTGTGACCATAAAAAATCCACTTACCGCCTGGTTGAACAAAACGGTTCTGTCAGGCCATGCGGCTTTTCGCGACAGCGCAACTAATAAAATTAAAATAGGGCCAGCTGTTAAGAATCTAAAAATCGAAAACAGGAAGGGTGGAAATTGGGTCACCCCAATGCGCAGACCCAAATAAGTGGTGCCCCAGATAACACATACGGCTGCTAAAGCGAGGTAAGCGAGAAGGTTTTTATTTTCTTTCATTCACGATAGTTAAAAAAGTCTCTTGGTCTATTTCTTAGTTCAGTATGATCCAGGTAACTATTCCTACAATCACACCTACGAGCAGAATAATTTTACGCCTGGTTCTCATATAAAAAAGTACAACTCAAATTTCCGGATAAAACAGAAATATAACAGCTTCAGTTTTGAGTATTTTCGTCATATCAGTTTTTTGGTTGAGCAATTTCTGACTGCGTCATTTTAATGCAGCCATTGTGATGAGACCGTAAGCATCAAGGCATTTTTGGCTGAGCTGCTTTCTTTCTCAGAAGTGTACAACGTAATCAACCCTGTGATTCCTACACTCATGAACATGTGCTCGCTTACACGCATCCGGCTATAAGCCACATTCAAACCGGTTGTCCAATAGCTGGAGTGATCAAACATTTGGTTATTCCACCACGTAGATGATATCACATCCCAATGTTTGCCGGTGTAGGTAAGCCGCAGCCGATTGACCCAGTCGCGCTGCTCGGGCTCCAACAATAGATTAGAAAAAAGACCCATGTGCTCCACCGCCCAGTGAGTACCCAGTCGTTTGGTGGTAATGAGAATGACCACTGCATCGGAACCGCGATCAGCAAAGCCGGTGGCTTCTTCCAGAAACGAACCCACGTAGGGTGTAAATGTGGCAGAAGGAGAGAGTTTGAAATTTTTGTAGGCCGATATCAATGCAAAATTGTAAAACGTGTGATGGTCAGCCAGATCTACTCCTTTAAAAACAAAAAGCCCCCATTGCTTACGGTCGTATGTAAAGCTCACATCAGCTGTTGAATTTTTACTGGCCAGGCGGCCACCGTAATTAAAAATACCTTTTGAATGAAGTCGAGCATTTAAGCGCCAGTGCGAGCGGGGTGCAACAGGTTTGGTGGCTGTGGAATCAGCATTAGCAACAGCGATGGTAGTAGTCATAAGCACGAGTACGACTACAGCTGATGTACTGTTAACTATTTTTTTGAGCGCTTTCATATCGTTTTCCTGATCGTGTTGATTTATGCGTACAAAGAAATCGTCACGACCGTGGTGATTAAACCCGTTTCTTGCTGATCTAAAATTTCTTACAAAGTTTATCGTACAAACGGAAAGAAAACAGTTTCAGTTTCATTAACTTTGACCGTATCAGTTTGAAGAATAACGACATTCTAATATCAATTTTAAACGATTCGGTATGCTATTTGAAAACGATGTAAAACCCGATCATTTGTATCTCGAGGTAGCGGAGCGGATTGAGCAACTCATTGAGAAGAACTCGCTCAGGGTTGGCGACAAACTTCTTTCGGTGCGTTCGCTAAGCAAAGAGCAAGGCATCAGTCTCAGTACGGCTTTTCAATCTTATTATCATTTGGAGAGTAAGGGCCTGATTGAAGCCCGCCCACAGTCGGGGTATTATGTAAAATTTTCTCCGAAGCACACCTTTGAAATCCCCGGCAGCAGCGAGCCTACCGATGAAGCCATGCCTGTCACGTTGGACGATATGATCACCAGCGTGTACAATGACCTTCGCTCCACCAAGATTATGTCTTTTTCTATGGGCGCTCCTGATCACAGCTTGTTGCCTTCCGCCAAATTGAAGAAGTCGGTTATGTATTCGCTGAATCATGAACCGGACCAATGCCTGAGCTATGAGCACGTGCA
>JAIENH010000725.1 GCA_019751475.1 Cyclobacteriaceae bacterium | reverse complement strand
AGCCTGCTCCAAACAATTCGCTGCTGTTGTAGCGTCCTGATTCTTTTACTTCGGCAAAATCTTCTTTTAAGGCAGCAGCCATCGGAGCAGGAAAGGCCAAGCCTTTCTTTACATCGCCTTCTTGGGTAATAACACCCAGCACCCGATAGATTTGTGGTGAGTAATGTCGATCGTACGATAGTTCATCTTTAATGAATAGGGCAATCAACAAACAAGCAGCAACTCCAACAGCAAACCCACCAATTTTGATGGCCGAATACATTTTCTGCCTCATTAAATTTCTCCACCCGATTTTAAAATAATTTTTTAGCATACCGTAGTTGTTTAAATTTTTATATCCTTCAATTGGTTTTATAATACTCGGCCTAAAAAGCAACAGCACATCCCGCACAAACTTCAAATCCGCTCTTCGCTTCCCTCCTTCTCTCACTCGTTCCTCATACAACTCCATCAAATCCCCTTCAATAGAATTTTTCAACTTCGGGTGGCAGAACCAGCGGAAGAACTTTAAAAAGACTTTAGGCGGCCTGTCAGACATAAGTATTAAGACACAAGAAGTGAAAGTGAATAGAAGGGGTCATCTTGGTACTCATATCTAATGTCTTGCGTCTATTCAGACCTTAAACTCTCAACTGGATTTTTCTTAGATGCTTTCCATGTCTGCGAGCCAATGGTGAGTACACCCAAGGCAGACAATATGAAGATACCGAGCAACAGAATGCCCCATCCAAACTCAACACGGTTGGTTAGCGTTTGCAGCCACAGATTGTTGGCGAAATAACTTAACGGAGCACCGATGACAATGGCGATAATCAGCAGGATCGAATAGTCGCGCGATAAGAGCTTGACCAAGCCCCATTCACTGGCGCCCATCACTTTACGAATGCCCACTTCTTTTGTTTTCCGCTCAGTGGTGTAAGTGGTCATGCCCAACAATCCGAGGCAAGCAATGACCACGGCTAGAAAGGCAATGAATCCTAAAATCGCCACCAAATCAAAAATGGCCTGATGCGTAGAACTCAACTCATCGTCATAAAATTTGTACTGAAATGAATGGATTGGGTCTACCTGCTTCCACTTTGCTTCGAGTTGCGAAATCGTAAGAGCCGTATTGCTACTCGCAATTTTTACACTCACATATTGAAACTGCTGTGGTCGGTTGCGCAGTACCAACGGTGCAATGCCATCCCTATTAATTAACAGCAAATAATGAAAGTCCTTCACCACCCCTATCACTTCGAGAGTCTCGTTACTCTCAAAAACTTCACCAACGATTTCCTGAGGGTTTTTATAGCCCCACTTCTTCGCAGCGGTTTCATTCACCAAAATAAAACGGTCGCTCTCATTAGGCACCAATGCACGGCCCGCCACTATTTTTAGATTCAGATTATCTACAAACTGTGGAGCCGTGATGATGATGTTCGCATTATTGTATTCTCCAGTAGTGCCTTGCTTTCGAAGTTGAATGCCATTATTAGTACCCGTTGCCGGAATGATGTCACTGCCTGAAACAGAAATGACACCCGGCACGTTGCCTAGTTCGGTCGAGAGCTTTTGAAAATCATTCCCTTGCAATTCGATGTTGATGACGTTCCGCGATTCGAAGCCGTAATCAAAATTCATAAAATACCGGAACTGGCTAAACACCAAAATGGACGTTACGATAAAGAAAAGAGAAATCACAAACTGAAATACCGTTACGGTTTTCCGAAACCCTAACCTTCCCCGTTTGGTAATTGCTCCCTTCAAAGCACTGATGGGCGAATAACGCGATAGGTACACGGCAGGGTAAAATCCGGCCAGCAACCCAATGAAAGCCGCCAATCCAATAAAGATGAAATATGTAGAAATGCTTTGCGGCAATTCAAACTGAAGGTATTGATTGACCCATAGATTTTTGAAGGCAGGTTTAATGACGAGCAATAAAAGCAAGGCAACACCTAGTGACAACCAAGCAACCAAAACAGACTCGCTTAAGAATTGAAATACAATTGACCTCTTTAATGCCCCATTCACCTTGCGCACACCTATCTCACGTGCGCGCGTGAGTGCTCTCGCCACCGATAAATTGGTATAGTTGAGTACGGCTGATAACAAAATCGCCAAAGCCAGAAAGCCGATGAAATAGTAACCAACGCTGGGCATGCGATTATTCGTGTCGTTACCGCGCAGCCCGAGTTGAATATCTGTTAGTCGCTGAGGCTCTAATTTAAAATCTTTCGTCTGTTCTGCCGTGATGTCGGCATACTTTCGTTTGACAAAGTCATTTAAGGTATTTTGCAGCTCACTTACATTGTTCTTCTCAGGAAGTAACACGTAGGTGTATGTCCGAAAATAGTTTTCCCAATCGTTGCTTGCATCCCCAAACTTCCTTTCAGAATACAAAAGAGGTAACGAAGACGATGACATCAGCGCGTCAAACTTGAGGTGGGATTTGTAGCTGGTAATGTCGATCACACCCGTAACCGTAAATGAACCCCATGAAACAGGAGGTGCACCGTGACCATCGGACTCAATGGGAAACGACAGTTGACGGTCAGAGAAATCAACAACTTTTCCGATGGGCTCATCTGCTCCAAACAAGTAGTGAGCCATCTCGCTTGAGATGACAATTGAATTTGGATTTGTTAAAGCACTGGCTGCATTTCCTTTCTGCAATTCAAAACCAAACACATTAAAAAAAGCCGGCTCTGCAAAATAGCCTTTCATCTCGGCCAGCTTTTGTCCATACAACACATCACCGCCCACACCCGGTGAAAGAAAAGTGGTTTGCTCAATAATCGGATATTCGCGCAAAGCACTTGCCAACCCAAAGGGGCTGGTGGCATACGCCTGACGACCTGTGGGCGTTGACGAAAGAATGCGATAGACGCGGTCTTTCTTTGCGTGAAACTGGTCGTAGCGATGTTGGTCGGCCAGCATCAATACCAATAACATTACCACCGACATGGATACTGCCAAACCAAAAATATTGATGAACGAGAATACTTTGTACTTAAGAATATTTCGAATACCAATCTTGAAATAGTTTTTTAACATACCATAGTTATTTAGTTGTTGATATCCTCCTGATGGTTTTATTATACTCGGCCTAAAAAGCAACAACACATCTCTTACAAATTTTAAATCCGCTTTCAATTTTCCACTTTCAACTTTGCGCTCTTGGTACAATTCCATCAAATCACCTTCAATAGAATTCTTCAACTTCGGGTGGCAGAACCAGCGGAAGAATTTTAGGAAGAGTTTGGGTGGATGGTTGCTGTCGGTTTTCAAATTGATATAGTTTTAAGTAGGCAATCATCAGTAGGCAGTAAGCAAAATATGGCAGTGAAGAAACAGGTTGTGTTTTGAAGTATTCTGGGTCTTGCCTATTGCTTTTGCCTACTGCCTACTTCTTATAACGCTTCAACAATCTTCAACTCCAACGCCACCTTCGGTATCGCTCTCCACAACTCATCGCGCGTGCTCTTCGAGTACTCCATCGCTTTCTTACCCAATGCAGTAATTTGAAAGTACTTTTTAGGTCTCCCCGCCCGCTCTTCGGTAGCTTCGCCATCAAACGATTTGAGGTAGCCCTTGTCTTCCAATCTTTTCAGGGCCGTTTGCAACGCCCCTACGCTAACACCGCGTTTCAATCGCGATTCTATTTCTTTTTTAATTGAAAGGCCATAGGCATCTTTGTAAAGAATTCCTACCGTAAGCATGACCACTTCCTCAAATTCACCCAATTGATACTTCTTCATGACAGAAATAATTAATTCCTAAATGTAGTATTAATAACTATGCCAATATTGAAATTGGCCAAGCAAGATGAATTTTGAGGTATTATATAATGACTACCTGTTCGCAAACGAACAGAAGGATGCAATTGTGAACAATTGAGATTATTCCGCTTTCAAGCTGTTCACGGGATTAGCATTGGCGGCTTTAAGGGTTTGCAAACTTACCGTAAGGATGGAAATGACTGCAATTATCGCCAGCGGAACGATGAACATCCATACATTCATTTCAATTCTAACAGCATAGCCCGATAACCATTGCTTCATTAGTAAATAGGCTAACGGCATGGCGAGAATAGTAGCCACTAACACCCACTTGATAAAATCGCGGGAGAGCAGTTGCACGATTTGAGCGACCGAGCCGCCCAGCACTTTCCGAATTCCAATTTCTTTAGTTCGCTGAAGAATGGTAAAAGAAGACAATCCAAACAAACCAAGGCATGCAATTACGACTGCAATGATTGAAAACGTAGCCATTACTTTTCCAAACTGGGCATCGGCTTTGTATTGTTGATTATACTTCTCATCAAGAAAAAAATAGCTGAACGGGTGTGATGGAAACAACTCATCCCACTTACTTTTTGCAAGGGCAATGCTCTCCTTCATGTTGGCTGACTTTACTTTCAATGTAACATATTTCGAAAAGCCAGCATAATAGCGCATGACCATAGGGACTTGCTTTTCTTTAGGCGACCGCTGGTAAAAATCCTTTATCACTCCTATTACGGTTGACGGTTCGCCTGGCCATCGGGTGTAAAAGGTAATCTTTGAGCCAATCGCTTGTTGTGGTGACGAAAATCCCAAAGAAGCAGATGCCTGTTCGTTGATGATCACCAAATCCTGGTTCTTCATCCCTGCTTCAAAATTTCTGCCTGCTATCAGTTTCATACCTAGGGTAGAAATAAAATCCGCATCGATGGCATAGTGATAGTAGTTGAAGCTGCCAGAATTTTTATCCTTTCCAACTTGAAAAACACTTTGAACAGTACTTATTTCATTAGCATTAGATCCAGGTAAGGATTGCGACTGCGATACCGATTGAATAGAAGGGTCGCGTAGTAGTTCCGTTTTAAAGCTTTGGTACTTGCTTTGGCTAATTGAATCTGCCCGGTCGACTTCTGGAGCGCGCAAAATCACCGTTTGACTAATGTCCATACCAAGATCATAGTTCCGCAAATGGTTGATCTGCAGATACACTGTGCTCAAGCAGATAATTAAAACAGTGGTGGCAGTAAATTGAAACACCACCAGCCCTTGGCGCAACCATTGTCCATGTGCCGATGACCGGAATTTTCCTTTCAGTACTGCCACCGGGTCGAATGACGATAATACCAAAGCCGGATAGCCACCGGAAAAGACAATTCCAATAAACAAGACAGCTAGTAGCGCATACCAAAATGAAGCGTATTGGAAAATATCCATCACTGGCTGGCCGGTTAACTCCCGAAAATACGGCAATCCAATTCTTATAAGTAAGAGAGCCATGACACCCGCCACCAGATTGACCAGCACTGACTCTGTTAAGAATTGAGCTATCAATTGAGAACGTACCGATCCCATTACTTTCCTCACCCCTACTTCACGTGCACGCTCCATTGCTTTGGCCGTAGATAGATTAATATAATTAACCCACGCTAATCCGATAATAAATATCGCAATCACAAGCAGTGAGTAAACCGTACGAGCATCTCCATTTACATCGGGCTCAAATGTTTTATTTGAATAGAGATGAATGTCCTTCATTGGTTCAGCTGAAAACCGGTCTTCGTTAATCTTATCTTTTAAGGAGATTGATAATGCTTTCAGCTTCTCATTAAAAGCTTTGACATCTGTACTCGGAGTCATCAATAAATAAGTAAACTCATTATTTCCAGTCTCCCAAGATTGATCATTGTAGCTATTCTGAATCTTAGTATAGGTAACGTGCGAAAGCAGGAAATCAAATTTGAGGTGGGTGTTGGCCGGCACATCTTCGATCACGGCAATGATTTTGTAAAGTCCACCCGGAGTCTCCAGCGATTCATTTACCACATCTTCACGATCAAAGTATTTTCTTGCAGTGCTAGCTGTGATTACAGCTTGATTGGGTTTAGTCAATGCACCTCTCAAGCTTCCATGCAAAGGTTTAAATGAAAAGATGGTGAAGACAGTAGAGTCTGCAAAGTAACTTCGCTCCTCCAGAAATTTCTGCTCACCAATCTTTACACGCGTGTTGTCGTTGTTCATCATCCGCACGAAATCAACCACTTCTGGCATTTTCTCTTTTACCAGCGGGCCAAACGGAGCATACATTTCACAATCAGTCATCAAAAATTCTCCATTCTTATAAAGATCAAGCGTGATACGGTAGATGTTATTAGCGTTCCTATGAAAATCTTCATAGCTCCTTTCAAACCGAACGTAGCTCAACAAAAACAAAAAGCATGAGATGCCCAACGCCAGCCCGCCAATGTTAATAGCAGAATATCCCTTGTTGCGCAGAAGATTCCTCCAACCAACTTTAAAATAGCTCTGAAACATATCGTAGTTGTTTAATTGTAATGCTTTTGATTTTCTAATCGCAAACGGCCTGAGATAATTAAGGGCTTGATACCAGTAATTCAGTTTTGCTTTGAAGGCTGATTTATATTTTAAGTCAGCGTAAAACTTTTCTTCCAAATCACCGCGCACTTCTTCGGCCAAGTCGCTGCGCAGAAATGCGTTGAGCAAGCGGGTGGCAAGGCGAGGAGGATGCACTATCATAGTATTGCCAGGTTTTCGGTGCTTTTCATTACTTTTGTAGACAAGGCATTTCCTATGCAAAACGAAAAATTAAGCTCCTTACAACTTGAATTGCTAAATGCATATTCTTTCCAGCCAGATGAAAAAGATATTCTAGCAATCAGGAAGCTTTTAGCTGAATATTTTTCAGATAAGCTTATCCATAAAGTGGAAAATGCCGTGAAAGAGCGCAACATCGGTGAAGCTGACCTCGACCGTTGGCTTAATGAGTAAGCCGCGCCTTGTTCTTGATACCAACATCTTTCTGGTATCGCTTGCTCCCCGTTACAAATATCATTGGATATACCAAGCATTGTTGCTCGGGAAGTATGAGCTGGCATTATCAAATGAAATATTGACGGAATACCAAGAGCAGATTTCACTGCGATACGGCATCCAACGGACTGACGCAACACTTGATTATCTACTACTACTACCCAATGTGCATCTAAGCAATCCTTCATATCGTTGGCAATTGGTTGATCGGAATGAAGACGACAATAAGTTTATAGACTGTTTCATTAGCAGTCAATCTGATTTTATTGTAAGCAATGATCGTCATATCCATCAAATCAAGCAAAACGACTTTCCATCTGTCCGGGTTTTGAGCTACGAAGAGTTTGAAACAAAGTACCGATCCATCTTTTTCTGAATTCAATTTTGTCATGAAGGCAGATTTATCTTTTAAGTCAGTATAAAATTTTTCCTCCAAATCACCGCGCACTTCTTCCGCTAGGTCGCTTCGTAGAAATGCATTGAGCAAACGGGTGGCGAGTGGTGGTGGGGTGGGTTTCATTTTACTTGTTAGTTAGTTATCTTTACATTAGCGATATTAAAAAGAGTTTCAACAAAATCACACATTGAAATGAAAGCCGAGTTCACAGCAATCATAGAGCCTGCCGCTGAAGGTGGATATTGGGCTGTTTGTCCCGAGGTACCTGGTGCCAATGGCCAAGGCGAAACAGTAGAAGAAGCCAAAGCGGACTTAATCGAGGCGGTGAAAATTATGCTTGACGACCGGCTCACCGATATGCTGCGAGGCTTGCCCGATGATGCTTTAACTGAAAAAATCCTAGTAAGTTGAAGCGTAGGGATTTGGAAAGAAAACTCCGCATTGCCGGCTGTTTTCTTAAAAGGGAAGGCGGAAGTCATTCTATCTGGATCAATCCCAAGAATGGAATAACTGAAGCAGTACCAAGGCATAACGAAATCAAAGAACCTCTGGCAAGGAAAATTCTGAAACGTCTTAACGCTGACTGAATCTTTATTCATTTCGTTGGACTTCATACCAGCGAGGTATTAAGATTGCCCGACAACGCGGGGTACTGCTGCCACAATGAAACTTTAAAGTCGCGTGATTCTTTCAATACACGTTTGCCCAGTGCCGTGATGGTGAAGATACGTTTCCTTCGTCCTCCCCGCTCAGCGG
>JAIENH010000630.1 GCA_019751475.1 Cyclobacteriaceae bacterium | reverse complement strand
CTGGCCTGCAAAAATTAGATATCTCATAGTGCTCATACCCGGCTGCCTCGAGCATATCCATTAATATCTCAAAATGTCTGGCTGCTTCCTCTTCTTCTGTTTTGAGTCTGCCTTTCTTTTGCCAATGACCGAAGACTGTTTTCTCCTCAATGGTAAGCGCGTATGATGAAATATGAGGAGGCTTGAAGGAAAGAGCTTGCTCCAGCGTTTCCTTCCACTTTTCTTCGGATAATCCTGGAATACCGAAGATCAGGTCAAGACTATAGTTTTGAATTGAAGAGGCTCCTACATCGCGCAGACATTTTACGGCTGAGTGTCCATCGTGGGCGCGATTCAAAAAAGTCAAGAGCGTATCATTAAATGACTGAATGCCGATACTAAGGCGATTGATGCCGATCGATGCATAGTCTTGGATTTTTTCCGGTGTAAGATCATCGGGGTTGGCTTCTAGTGTGATTTCAGCTGAAGAAGATACGGAGAAATGGTGGTGTATCGCTGAAAAAAGAATGTTCAGTTCATTAGCGCTAAGCAAGGATGGGGTGCCTCCACCTAAATAAATGGATTGCAACTCAACGCCCCTTAAGTACTCTTTTTGAAGAGCGAGTTCGGTGGCCATGGCCTGGCACAACTCAAGCCGATAGCGTTGATCGGTTGAAAAGTGAAAATCACAGTAATGACATGCTTGCTTACAAAAAGGAATATGCAGGTAGAGGCCAGCCATGAGATTTAAGGGTGTGAATTTGCGAAGACTTTTTCGGTAAAGAGCAGCTTTAGGATAATTTTGCCTAATGCTTAGGTTTTTTCTTGTCGTATTGCTCGCAAAAGTTACGGTTGGTTTTGCTGACCCCGTGGTAGTGCGCGACTTGCGGCCCCAGTGGCTGGTCTATCAAGACAGCGCTTATCAATCGTGGGATGATACACGGGTCAGCGTGTCATCTATACACTTTCGGGTGGACGGCCAATTGTACAACGGTCAATATTTGTCCGTGGCGGGTGTGGATGATTGGACTTTGTTTATAAACGGCAAATTGATTTTTGAAGGCCGGAGAAAAGCACTTTCCATTGACAGCCTTCGCAGCTTGTATTCACGCGACTTGTTTTGTACGGTGCGCACACCATCAGGTGTGTTTCATTTGCAAACAAAAGTGATTGCCCCGGTATCCTTAGCAGATAATCCGTTGAATTCGTTAGCTCCAAGGCCACCTTCCTTTTTCCTGAATTTCTCCGTCCTTGCATCTGCCATCATCATCATTTTTCTTTTACTGCTTTTTCGCACCAATCCGCAGCTTACGCTGGATTATTTTTCATTCGCCAAAGTTTTTTCTGTTCGTGAGCGAAATGAAAACCTGTTGGCCTCGCGCATCACCTCCAGTGTTAACTTATTGTTTTATCTTTTTTGTGCACTTCTCACCGGGCTTCTGCTCACCACCGTGTTCTACATTGCCGGCCCATATTTCACTGTATCAGACGATATCGTCATTACCTCACTTGGTCAAGCGTTTGGTATTTGGGCTCTGTTGTCATTAGCCATTCTTTTGTTGCTGGCCTTGAAACTCGTGATTGTCTCACTTTTCTCCGCCTTGTTCAACTTTCGCGAGACAGTCAGCTTTCAATTTTTTAATTTCTTACGGTTTGTGCTCTTCACTGCTGTGATGATGGCGCTTTTGAGCCTCGTTTATTTTATCTTCAAAGGCAATAACCCGCTCTTCTATCAGCGAATCATGATTGCGGCCCTCATGCTGATGAGCGTGGGGCCTGTGATGGTCTTGGTGAAATTATTGGCTCGGGCACCTTTCTCCTTGTTTCATTTATTTTCCTACCTTTGCGCATCGGAAATTATTCCGTTGGTAGTTATCATCAAGGTATTCTTTTAGTTCCCGAACCCGACTTGTGCCGATATGACAGAAACGGTAGTAATTGACAGGATGCGGAAAGTAAAGAGCATTCTCGTCACACAGGAAGCCCCCACCGACCCTACTTCTCCCTACTTTAAGATCGCTGAAAAATATTCAGTTAAGATCGATTTTCGTCCGTTCATCCAGGTGGAGGCCGTGCCAGTGAAGGAATTTCGCAAACAAAAAATTGAAATACTCAATTATTCCGCCATCATCTTCACAAGTCGCAATGCTGTAGATCATTTTTTTACGCTGTGCCGCGAATTGAAGATTGAAATGCCGGCCGACATGAAGTATTTCTGCATTTCGGAGCAGACATCCAACTACCTTCAGAAATACATCGTGATCCGGAAGCGCAAAATATTCACCGGACTGAAAGATACCCGCGACTTATTAGAAATCATCAAAAAGCATAAGAACGAAAAGTTTCTTTTCCCCTGCTCAGACATCCGCAAAAACGATATTCCTGATTTCTTGCGCGAGAACAGTTACAACTTCAGCGAAGCTATTACTCACCACACCGTGGCAGCCGACTTATCTGACCTGAAGGAAGTATTTTATGATATCCTGGCGTTCTTCAGCCCCTCCGGCATACACTCCTTATACACCAATTTCCCTGAGTTTAAACAGAACAACACGCGCATAGCAGCTTTTGGTCCCGCTACCTCGAAGGCGGTTCGTGATGCCGGCTTGTTTTTGGATATCGAGGCGCCCCAGCCAAATGCCCCGTCAATGACGGGAGCTTTGGAACTCTACATTAAAAAGGCCAACCTCACTAAATAAAACCAGAAGAATCTTTCGTTACACTGGCTGGAACAGTAGCAGATTATTATTGCGCAGTCTTATATTTGGTACTCAGCGACCGGCATACGTGAAAAAGATTCTCCTTTATATTCTCTTATTTGGCATGCAGCAGGTGTGGGCCCAGCAGGATCCGCAGTTTACTCAATATATGTTTAACACCTTTTATTTTAATCCGGCTTTTGCCGGTACAGAAGGCGTTACCAAAATCACAGGAATATACCGGAGCCAATGGCTGGGTTACACACCAACGTTTGGTGATGGTGGTGCTCCTACTACGCAGTTGCTGAGTGCCCACACGCCCATTCCGAAAATTAAAGGTGGCATAGGTGCTTACATTGTGAATGATAAGCTTGGCCCTCTCAATAATTTTGAGGCGCAGTTTTCGTACGCCTATCATATTAATGTGCGGGATGCTAAAGTAAGCTTGGGCGTGCGAGCAGGAATCTTTTCGCAGCGAGTCGATTTTGACCTTTACCGCGCTACAGATCCTAATGACCCGCTGCTAGCAGGCAAACAGGGTAAAGAGAGCCAACTCCGTCCTGACCTTGCCGTAGGTGCTTTATACAGGAAGGAAAAATATTATGTCGGGGTTGGCTTGAGCCATCTTAATCAAGCTTCCTATGATTTTGGCTTGAGCCAGCAAAATCAGTTGAAAAAGCACATTTATGTTTCAGGTGGATACTTCTACGATTTGAATTTTGATGTGCGCATACAATTTGTTTCCCTCATCAAGTCTGATTTTACAAAAACTTCATTTGACCTGGGGGCGCTGGCCTATTTTAAAGACACTATGTGGGGCGGGCTTTCTTTCCGGCAGTCAGAGGCTGCGATCCTGATACTGGGTTACAGCCTGCTGGCTGATAAGTCGCTGAAAGTGGGATATTCGCTGGATTACATCATAAATGATCGCAAAGCCAAGCAACCAACCTCGCATGAATTGCTGGTGGCGTACAGTTTACCGGTCAATTTCAGTGGCAAAAAGGTGATCCGAACCCCCCGCTTCAGATACTAATTCAGAAACATTTTTGGGTTTTTTAAAGAATTTACTGAATTTGGAGGCTCTATTTTTGGCAAAACAGAGGAATGAAATAAATTTATAGTCCGTTCGTTGCTTACAGACCGGCTATAAAACTGTCTTAACAACTTGATTATGAATGAAAAAGTGAGATCAAAAAGTCTTGGTTACGTGGCTCTCTTCGCGCTTGCACTCGTAGCAGCCAGTTGCGGCTTGCTGGGTATTGGCGGTAAAAAAGGAGGCGACCAGGGCGAGTTGGTAGGTGTGGGCAATCGTGAAGGATGGGTGATGACGATACCATATGGTATGGTGCCCATTCCGGCAGGTACCTTTCACATGGGCCAGGCCGATGAAGACCCTGCCTCTACCCAGATCAACTTCAACAAGCAGGTAACGATCGGCCCTTTCTTCATGGACGATACGGAGATCACCAACAATGAGTACCGTCAGTTCACCAACTTCTTCCTCGTTGACAATGGTACTATCGAAGGATTTCCAGCCGTAAGTGCTGAAGAGTTTCGTCAGAAATATTATCCTGATACTACATCTTGGGTGCGCGACTTTGCTCACCACATGGGAGACCCTATTCAAGATTACTACTACTGGCACCCAGGCTATGATGACTACCCAGTGGTAGGTATCAATTGGGATGCTGCGGTGTTCTTTGGAAAGTGGCGCACCGCTTACTTGAATGATTTCAGAAAAACTGTTGGTGAGTTTCCGATGCCGGAGTTCCGTTTGCCTTCTGAGGCTGAGTGGGAATATTCAGCACGCGGTGGTCGCGACATGGCAAAGTATCCTTGGGGTAACCCGTACATCCGCAACTCGAAAGGATGTATGCTGGCTAACTTCAAGCCCGGCCGTGGCAATTTCTATGATGATGGATTTGCCTACACATCACCTGTGCAGTCATATTTTCCAAATGATTATGGATTGTTTGATACTTCTGGCAACGTGTCAGAATGGTGTCTTGACGATTTTAACCCTGCGTCTGTACCCACCGTGTGGGACTTGAACCCCGAGTACATCGATCCGCGCACAGACCCTGACAACAAGAAATTCAATGCTAAAATACCGCCCAAGAAAGTAGTACGAGGAGGTTCGTGGAAGGATGTGGCCTACTATCTTGAAACAGGCACCCGGACGTATGAATTCAAAGATTCTTCCAGGGCTTACATTGGTTTCCGGTGCGCTATGACCCACTTGGGCCGCTCTTCCGGAAGGGAATTTTAATAATTAAAATCTCGTGCTATCTTTAAAAATCAAATAGAACCTAAACCTTAAACTCTAAATAACCATGGCAAAGAAAAAAGGCGGATTCATGGAATTGCTGTACAAAACCATTATGCCCAAAGTATATGGTATCGGTGCGGCAGTCGTAATTATCGGTGCATTGTTTAAAATCCTTCACTTAACAGGTGCAAACCAAATGTTGATGATTGGTCTTTCTGTAGAGGCCATTATCTTCTTTTTGAGCGCCTTCGAACCCGCCCATGAGGAGGTTGATTGGTCAAAGGTTTATCCGGAACTGTCAGAGGACTATGAGGGCCCGGTCAATCAGACGGCTACTCGTATCAGCAACCGCCCGGGCGGTGAGTCTCCGCTGTTGAAGATTGATGAAATGTTGAAGACGGCAAAGGTTGATCAAAACCTCTTGGACAATCTTGGCAAAGGATTGACTAACCTCGCCACATCGACTACACAGATGGGCAACCTTTCCAATGCAGCTGTAGCTACGAACGAATACGCCAAGAATGTGCAAGCAGCCTCTGCTTCACTCGCTGAAATGAATAAATCATACGGCTCAGCCATGAAAGCCGTTTCAGCGATGGCCGATGCATCAAAAGATACCGGTGAATATCATTCACAGGTTCAAAAAGTAACGAAGAATTTGGCTGCCCTTAATACCATCTATGAGATGGAATTGAAAGATGCTGATTCACATGTGAAGAACATGAATAAATTCTACGAGAGCCTTGGCGGTGCTATGCAGGGACTTTCTTCAGTAGGTACAAACACTTCGAAGTTTACCGCTGAATTGAGCAAGCTTACCGACAACCTCACTTCGTTGAATAATGTGTATGGTAGCATGCTGACGGCCATGAAGGGCTCTTCAGGAAAATAAAAAAGGAAGTTTTGAGTTTTAAGGTAGACGTTTAAACAACTCTAAAAACCAACAAACATGGCAGGCGGTAAGGAAACACCCAGGCAAAAGATGATTGGTATGATGTACCTCGTACTAACAGCGCTTTTGGCCTTGAACGTTAGTAATGCTGTACTTGAAAAATTTGCGATTCTCAATACCACGCTTCTTGAATTGACTCAAGAAACAGGCGAAACGAATGATAATAAGCTCCAGGCAATTCTAAGGTCAACCAGCCAGGATCCAAAAGTGAAGGATGCCATGACTCGTGCGCAGTCAGTACGCGAGGCTACTAAAAAGGCTTTGGCAGATTTGGATGGCTTCAAAGCAGAGATAACTAAAGATCATACCGGCAAGCCTATGGTAGGTGATGAATTGGTGACTAACACCAACGTAGCCGAAGAGAAAATGCTTGATCCACGCAAACCGATTGGTAAAGAATTTGAGAAAATGCTTGTGGACTATCATGCCAAGTTGGAAGAAATTTCAGGCATGAAGTTCCCTAAACTTGCCAAGAAGGCGGAAGACTATGAGGAATTCAAAGGCAATACTACTCACAAAGACAAGTCATTCCTTGAATTCAACTTTGAGAATACACCTACGATGGCTGCTGTAACAGGCATGACCCAATTGCAAACAGAGATCCTTGAATACGAAGGCATGGCACTGGATTCGCTCAATGCCATTGCAGAAGGCGTAAACATTAAGTTTGACAAGGTGGTGCCGATGGTAATTGGCCCGTCTGTTGTGGCGGCTGGTGCCAAGTACACAGGAAGATTGTTTATGGCTGGTGCTGCTTCAGGCGTAACTCCTGAGATGTTCAGAAATGGCGCAGCATTGACCGTAACTACTGATCCTGAGACAAGCATTAAAATGGCAAACATCGAATTTGCTGCTTCTGGTGATGGAAAGCAGTCATACACGGCTGAGATTCGTCCGGGTCCTGGAAAGGCACCACTTATCAGAAAGATTGAGTACGAAGTGATTAAACCCACGATCCGTATTACAAATGGTAACGCTCCCAGCCTTTACATGAATTGCGGTAACTTCGTTAACATCGAGGTTCCTGCTCTTGGGGCAAACTATAACCCAAGCTTTACAGCGAGAGGTGCTACAATTGAAAAAGGCGACAAGCCTGGTAAGGTGACAATCATTCCTAAGGAAAGAAAAGTATCCGTAACAGTATCAAACGGTGGGGCAACGATCGGTACAGAAAACTTTGACGTTAAGCCAATTCCTAAGCCGCGTTATGTGGCGAAGGATAATTCCGGAAAAGAAGTTGACCTCAAAAACGGTGTTCGTGGCGCGGGTCTTACAGGCCTTCGTATAAATGCTGAAGCCGATGAAAACTTCAAACTGGAGGTGCCCAAGGATGCCCAATATCGCATACGCAACATGGAAGTGATCTTGGCACGAGGCACACAGCGTGTGGCTGTAATAAATGCTACCTCTGAAACGTTAGACCTAAACGCATGGAGATCACAATTCAAACCAGGTGACCGTATTGTGGTTGACATTAAATCAGTAACTCGCGGCACATTTACAGGAGAACAAGAAAAAGTTGATATCGTAGGAGGTACCCTGAACATTCCTATTCAATAAAGAATCGTAAAAATGACATCGAAAAAGATTTTAGTTGGGCTGGCTTTATCATTCATCAGCACCGTTTCGTTTGCCCAGGAGGAAGAGGGACAGGTAAACCCTAACTCCCTGCTGAACATACCGAAGTATGAGCAGTTGTATAAGGTGAAGGTATGGCGTGTGGTGGATTTGCGTGAAAAGCAAAACAAAGGCTTTTTCGCTAAAGGAAATGAGATCACAAACCTGATTTTGAAGGCGATAGCTTCAGGTGAACTCGCTGACATCTATGCGAACGATTCAGTTGTGACGAAAAAATCAAAGGATGATTTTTATAAGGATATGATTTCTCAGCAGGGTCAATCCCTGAATCCTTGGAGTCCTGATCTCGATTTCTTCCAGGGTGATCAGGTGACCTTTAATGGAAAGAACTACGAGGCGGTTGTTGATAGCAAAATAAAGAATCCCGCTACGCTTCCTAATGAGTGGAAAGAAGTTCGTCTTGCGCGTGGAAAGACT